>CALCGM010000114.1 GCA_937900985.1 uncultured Planctomycetaceae bacterium
GAGTTTCAGCAGCGGGTGGAGGCGATCTTCGGGCCGGTTGCCTCCTGGGACGACACCCTCGACCCCCGCGATGCCCGCGGACTGCCGCCACGGGCGGTGCGGATCTCCAGCGATCTGCTCGGCGTCGGGCAGACACCACCGCTGCCGGGCATGCGGCGGGGGAGCATGGAGATGTATGCCACCGGCAATATCCTGGTGGAGGGCGACACCTTCACGGGCCGCAGTTCACGGCTGAGCTGGAGTGAATCGAAAGACCTGATCGTGTTTGAAGGAGACGGTCGGAGCGATGCCCAGCTCTACCGCCAGGAACGTGTGGGCGCCCCCACATCCACCGCGTCGGCCGGCAAGATCTTCTACTGGCGAGGCCTCAACCGCGTCGACATTCAGGACGCCCGCTACCTCGACCTCGACCAGATCAACGCTGCTGCCGCCGGGTTTCAGCCACCGGGCCGCTGACCGTCGCGAACCACAGGTGCCGCACTCGACTGGACGGAAAGCGGGAGGCCGGGCGACGATTGGCCAGCGGCGGCGGTCGTTTTGATTCGCTGCCCCCTGCCAGCACTCCTCCGCACGCACACGCATGACACACGACACGCTCTGGGCGCCTTGGCGGCTGGCCTACGTCAAAGGCGACGCTCCGAAGCAGCGGGTGGTGGAGCCCGAGCGTTGGCGGTCGGCTGCCGACACGAGCTGCTTCCTCTGCCGGGCTGCTGCGGCGGAGGGGCATGAGAAGCCGCTCGGCGTGCTTGAGCGAACGGCCCTGAGCCTGGTGATGGTCAACCGCTTTCCATACGCCAGCGGCCACCTGTTGATTGCCCCGCTCGACCACCAGGCAACGCTCGAAGACCTCCGCAGTGAGCAGCTGCTCGACCTGCAGCAGTGCCTTGCCAGGTGGTGTGGGCTGGCCCGCGGAACGCTTGCGTGTCAGGGCTTCAACATTGGGCTCAATCTCGGCAGGGTGGCTGGAGCAGGCGTGCCCGGGCATCTCCACTGGCACCTGCTGCCCCGCTGGGATGGCGACGTGAACTTCATGCCTGCGGTGGCGGGCACCACAGTGATCCCGCAGGCCCTCGAGAGCCTCTGGGAGCAGCTGCACGACGAAGCACAGCGGAGGAGGTCGTCCGATGCTTGACTGGCGCCAGCGCGAAGAGATGCTGCTCGCTCCCTGGGCGATGCACGCAACGGATTCGGCAGGCCGGGTGCATCCCGAGCCGCCACATCCGCACCGCAGCCCGTATCAACGCGACCGTGACCGGATCGTGCATGCGGCGGCCTTTCGGCGGCTGGCCCACAAGACGCAGGTGTTTACCGGCTACCACGGCGACTACCACCGCAGCCGGCTGACCCACACCCTTGAGGTCACGAGCATCGCCCGCACGATGGCCCGAGCCCTCGCCCTCAACGAGGACCTCGTGGAAGCCCTGGCGATGGGCCACGACATTGGCCATCCGCCGCTGGGGCATGCCGGCGAAGACACGCTCGACGCGCTGCTGGCCGACGAAGGCGGCTTCAGCCACAACGCCCAGGCGCTCCGCATCATGGAACTCCTGGAAAACCGCTATCCGGAGTTTCCCGGGCTGAACCTCTCGCGAGAGGTGCTTGGAGCCCAGATGAGCCGCTGCGACAAGGCCAACGAGCATGGCCGGCTGCTCGAGGCACAGGTGGTCGACGCGGCCGATTCGATCGCCTACGACACGCACGATGCCGACGATGCGATTGAGCTCGGCCTGGTGCAGCTGGCCGATCTGCTCGAGCTGCCGCTGGTGAAGGCGGCGGCAGAGCGGGTTTGCGAGCGTTTTGGCGACCTGCAGGCCGACCAGCTGCGGCGGGCGGTGCTCCACGACCTGGTCAACGTGCAGGTGGCCGAGCTGATCGAGCGGACGAGGCGGCACCTCGAGGAGCGATCGATTCGCTCGACCGCCGACGTGCTCTCCGCCAGCACCCTCGTGACCCACGCCGAGGCGACCGCGCGGGGCAAGCGGGAACTCGAGCGATTTCTCTTTGAGCGGGTCTATCGCAGTGAGGCGGTGATGGCGGTCCGCGAGCCGGCTCAGGAACGGCTGTCGCAGCTGTTTGCCTGGCTTGTCGAGCGGCCCGATGCGATGCCTGCCAGGTTTTTGGTGCGAGCCCGCCATCATGGCGTGCGGCGAACGGTCGCCGACTACATCGCGGGCATGACCGACCGCTTTCTGGAGCGGGAACACGCCCGCCGCTGCGGCTAATCCTCGCTGAATGTCCGCCGCTCGCGGGGTGCAGGCCGCGGTGCTACACTCGGGCCGCTCGGCACTCGAAAACCCCGCAGACGACCCGCCTTATGAATCGCACGCCGCTGGCCCTGATTATCCTGCGGGCTGTTTTTGTGATGGTCCTGGTCGGTATTGCCGCCCTGATCATCAACACCGAGTTCGTGAAGGCGTCGCCCCCGTGGGTGCCGTGGGCGGTGCTTGGCGGTGGGCTGGCGGTGCCGCTCTTCGTGATCGCCGGCGATGCCCTGATCCGCCAGAAAAACCTGACGGTGATCACCGCGGTCTACTTTGGCGTCATCGTGGGGGTGTTTCTCACCTACGCCACGCTGCTGGCGATGGGCCCCATGCTGCCCACGAGCCC
>CALCGM010000115.1 GCA_937900985.1 uncultured Planctomycetaceae bacterium
GGCTTCCCGCTTGTGGCCCTCCGACGAGAAGGCCGCCGTGAACACCAGCCGCACGATGCCTTCGCGGTCGATCACGTAGGTGGTGCGGCCGGGCAGGAAGCCGAGGAGCTTGGGCACGCCGAAGGCCTTTCGCAGGCTGCCGTCTTTGTCGCTGATGAGCGGATAGGAGAGCTGATGCTTGCCGGCAAACCGCTGGTGGCTCTCGGCTGAGTCGCCGCTGACACCGATCACTTCAGCACCGGCATCGCGGAAGGCCTGATAGGAGTCGCGAAAGCTGCAGGCTTCTTTCGTGCACACCGGCGTGTCGTCGGCGGGGTAGAAAAACACCACGAGCGACCGGGAGCCGCGGTAGTCGGCCAGGCGAATGGTCGATCCGTCCTGGGTGGTGGCGGTGAAATCAGGGGCGGCGTCGCCGATTCGCAGGGATGGCATGGCGTTCCTCAGGGCTGGGCTCACTCGGGGCTCACATCTCCGCTGCGGCAGGTCAGGCAGACCCTGCGGCCCGATCGCAGAGCGCCGCCCCGATCCTTTATAGTAGGGCCGTTGATGTTGTGATCCACCAGCCTCTGAGCGAGCCCGATCCATGCCACGCGCGATTGCCTCCACCGCCGTTTTTCTTCTCGCCAGCGTCGCAACGCTCTCCGCCGCGGCCGCCGACTGGCCGACCTTCCGGGGAGCCGACCGCACCGCCGTCGCTCCCGACACCAATCTGCTCGATGCCTGGCCAGAAGGCGGCCCGCCGCTGCTCTGGGAATCGACCGGCTGCGGACGCGGCTACGCCTCGCCGACGATCGCCGGCGACCGCATCTACATCCTCGGCGACGGCCTCTCCACGGCCCCTGATGCCGATGAATACCTCGCCTGCTTCGACCGCGAGAGCGGCCGGCAGCTGTGGATCACCAAGACCGGCCCCGCCTGGAACGACGGCCAGCCGACCTGGCAGAGCTCCCGCAGCACGCCGACGGTCGACGGCGACCGGGTGTATGTGGTGACGCCGTTTGGACAGCTCGTCTGCTGCAACGCGGCCAACGGCCAGGAGCGGTTTCGCGTCGACCTTAAGGCGGTCTTCGGCGGTAAGAAAGGCGACGGCTGGGGCTACAGCGAATCGGTGACGATCGATGGCAACCGCCTCGTCTGCACGCCCGGCGGCGAGCAGGCGACGATGGTGGCGCTGAACAAGATGAACGGCCAGCCGATCTGGACCTGCCCGATGGCGGGCGACCGCGGTGCCGGCCACTCCTCGATCGTGAAGAGCCAGGTCGGTGGCCGCACCCAGTATGTGCAGACAACCGCCGCTGGCTGCTTCGCGGTGGATGCCGAAACGGGCCGCTTCCTCTGGGCCTACCCGATCGACCAGACCACTGCCGTGATCCCCACGCCGATCGTGCGAGACGATCTGGTGTTTTTCGCGGCGGGCTACGGCCGCGGCGGGGCGCTCGTGCGGCAGAAGGCCGGCCCCAATGGGGCGATCACGATGGAAGAGGTGTATGGGCTCAACAAGGACCTCGCCAACAAGCATGGCGGAATCGTGCTCGTTGGCGACCACCTCTACGGCGACTCCGACGACAAGGGCATCCCCTTCTGCGCCGACCTGATGACCGGCGAGATCGTCTGGAAGAGCCGCGGCAGCGGACGGGGCTCAGCGGCGATGGCCGCCGCCGATGGCCATCTCTATGTGCGGTTTCAAAATGGCGTGCTGGCGCTTGTGAAGGCCGATCCGGCCGGCTTCGAAGAGGGCGGCCACTTCCAGATCCCCTACAGCGACACCGACGAGTCGCGGCCGAGCTGGGCCCACCCGGTGATCGTCGACGGCCTGCTCTACCTTCGCGAGAGCGACCACCTGCTCTGCTACGACCTCCGCACGCAGTAGGCGAGGGCTCGCGGGCCTACCACCAGCCGAGCAGGCTGCCAGCCCGCTCACCGAAGATGACGACGCCGAGAACAGCGGCGGTGATCGCTGCCAGCAGCACACCGCCGCTGGCCATATCGAGGGCGTCGCGGATTCGCGGATGACGGCGGGGCCCGAGGCGGCGGGCGAGCGACTCGATCGCCGTGTTGAAAATCTCGGCAACCAGCACGAAGCCGATCGCGGCAACGAGCAGGCACCAGCCGATCAGGGACACGCGGAGCACCGCGGCTGCGAGCACGACGACCACCGCCACGAGCAGGTGCACCGCAAAGCTCGACTGGCTGCGGATTGCCCGGGCGATTCCGCGAAAGGCATCGCGAAACTTGGCGGGCCAGGTTCTCGGGCGTCGGCGGTGGGGCATCATCGGCAGGCCCGCTCCTGTGGGGAAGCCCGGCCGCTTCGGCGGCGCCCGGGGGCCTGCCAGCGGAAAAGTCCGCGCAACCTGCCTCTTCCGGGAGACGGCTGAACGAAAGGGCCCCCGCACGCCGACACTAGGAGGGGGCACCCGAATCCTCGCACACCGCCAGCCTGCTGGTGACCGCCAACCATGTGGAAGAGCTTCTTTCTCGCTGCCGGAATCTTCGCCTGCATCCTGGGCGTGGAACTGCTCGTCGTCGACTCGGTGGTGATCGACGCCGGCAAAGACTCCCCTCGGACCTTCATCGCCCCTGATTGGGCCCCCTGGAGCCTGATTTCAGCAGGTGCCGTCACGATCCTCCACTTCTGCACGCTGCCGAAGAAAATCTCGCTGTCGTAGGGCCGATGGGCAGCCAGATCTCGTCGCTCACGGCGTCGCGGCCGACTCCACGAGGTCGCCGCCCTGGTAGAGCTCGTCGGTGACCACATCGCCTTCCGGCGTCCACTCGACATGCCGGCCGTGACGGTCGCCATGGGCATGCTCCGTGCGGGTCCAGCGGGTGCCATCCTCATACCAAAACTCCCACACACCTGCCGGCTTACCACGATCCCACGTTCCGCGGCCCCGCACCGCACCGCCGGAATACCACTCCTCCCACGGTCCGTGCTGCAGGCCCTTCTGCCAGCGAACGACCGAGAGCAGGTCGCCAGCCGGATCCCATGCCTGGGTGGCTCCATCGAGTTTGCCATCGACGTAGAGCTGTTCGGTGGCGAGCGGATGCCCCTCGTCGGCGTGATAGCTCTTCCACACGCCCACCGGCATCCCATGGTCGTAGGCCCCTTCCACCTGAAGCCCGCCATCGGCAAACCACTCCCGATAGGGACCGTGCATGCTGCCGGCGAGATAGCCCACCTGCTGCCGTGGCTTGCCGTTCTCCCACCACTCCGCTGAGCGTCCGTGCCGGCGGCCATCGCGATACTCCACCTCCAGCTGCTTCACGCCACTTTGAAACCAGCGAGTGACCAGCCCGTTGCGGCGGCCATCGCGGTAGTGCTCCTCGATCTCGAGCGAGCCATCGGGCCGCCGCTCGCGGCGGATGCCCTCGAGTCGGCCGCCCGCGTAGGTTTCCTCGAGCACGACCGTGCCCGCGGCCCACTCCCGCAGCAGCCCCTCACGGCGGTCGTTGCGAAAGGTCACCTCCCGCTGCTTCGTGCCCTCGCGGTCGTAGTGCACAAAGGTGCCGTCGCGAGCACCCCGCTTGTAGCTGCCCTGCAGCGTCACGCGGCCATCGCGGGCATACTCGATCCAGGGGCCATCGCGAAACGGGCCATCCCAGGTCGAGAGCGTGACCAGCCTTCCGGAGGGATCATACTGCCAGCGACGGCCGCGAACCTCCATGGCGCCAGCACGGCTGCGACGGGTTTCCTGGCGGGTTTTCAGGCTGCCGTCGGGGTAGCGGGTTTCTTCGAGCACCACACCCGCAGGCACCTCGGGCAGCGGTGGATCGGCCGGCGGATCCGCCAGGAG
>CALCGM010000116.1 GCA_937900985.1 uncultured Planctomycetaceae bacterium
TCCAGCTGACGGTCGACGCCCTGGGGCAGCTCCCCCGGCTGCGGCCAGATGATGTGGTCGGGCACCGCACCGTTCATCTCCATGTCATCGCCAGATCCGACGACAAACCAGCCACGAAACGGCATCCGCATCGTGCCGACATCGTTGATGGCAACAGCCCCGGTGCTGATCACGCCGCCGGCGGTCTCCACGCCGATGAGCTGGCCGCGGCCGAGCGTCTTGATCGCGTGCGAGAAGATCTCGGCGTTGGAGTAGCTGTTTTGATTGCAGAGCACGACGATCGGCTTCTGCCAGACGGCGTAGACCATGCGGTCGTGGGGATAGCCGGGGCCGCCGCCGCGGGGCACGGTGATCGCATGCCGAGGCTGCGTGAGTGCCGTCAGGAGCAGGTCGGTGGTGAATCCGCCGCCGTTGTCGCGGACGTCGATCACGAGCCCATCTTTGCCGTAGCCCACCCGATAGAGCTCGTGCTCAAAGTCGTAGAAGCTTGGCAGGTTCATGCCGCGGATATGCAGGTAGCCAAAGCGGCCGTCACTCTGCTTGTCGACCATCGCCCGGTTGTGTTCAAGCCAGGCTTCGTAGAGCAGGTCGCGAGCCTTGCTGTAGCTGATGGGGCGAAGGGAGATCTCGAGCGTTTCGTCACCCTCGTCGGCGGCCCGCCGCACCTGCACCGCAATGTCGCGGTCGAGCCGTCCGTTGAGCAGCTGCGTGAGATCCATCGCCGGATCGACCGCGGTGCCATCAATCGCCTCGATGCGATCCCCGGGCAGCAGGCGGCTGTCCACCCGGTCTGCCGGGCCACCCGGCAGCACATCCCGCACCAGCAGGCCAGGCCCCGCATCATCGGCTACAAACCGCACGCCGAGGTGCGCGGTCTGCTCAGTCCAGGGCTCGCGGCGGCCGGTGGACTCTCCGCGGGGATAAAACCCGTTGTGCGAGCCATTGAGCTCGCCCAGCATCAGCTCGATGACGCTGCCGAGCGTGGCCACATCGCCTGCCTGCTCGGCCATCGCGATGTACTTGCGGCGGACGTCGGCCCAGATGCGGCCGCCGAGTCGCTCGTCATACCAGCGGTCTCGCATCGTCTCCCAGGCGACCATGAAGGCATCGCGGAGCCGCTCCCCCTGGGAGATTTCCTGTCGGGCCGTGAAGCTGGATCGCGTGATCTTGCCGCCATCATCGACGAGCACAGGCACGCCGTCGATCAGACCGAGAACGCCCTTGGCGGGCTTGGTCCAGCGGGGCTGACTGATGCGTTCGCTGATCAGCTTCTTCGGCTTGAGCTCATCCGGAAAGCTGACGGTGTAGGTCGCAGGCTCCTCGTCGATGTCGGCATGAAAGGCGAGCTTCGCTTTCTCGCCAATCCAAAACAGCCCCCGTTCCCCTGCCTCGGGCACCGAGAGCCGTCGCACCCGCTCGCTGATGCGGTCGAAGTCGATGCGCGTCGGCGGCGTCGTGGCGTCGTCGGCCGCGTCAGCATCGTCGTCTTTCTCATCATCGGCGGTGCTGTCGCCTGCCTCGTCGTCGTTGCCATCGGACGTGTCGGGCTTCTTCTCGCTCTTGGCTTTCGACCCGCCCCTCGCCTTCTTCATCTTTTCCAGGGCCTCGGCGAGGCTTCGGTCGCGGGAGGTCCGCTCCGCTTCATCAGCCTGCAGGTAGACGTAGTGGATGTCACTTTCGGTGTCGACGCGACGGGCGGTGAAGGCCAACAGCGTGCCGTCGGGCGAAAACCGTGGCGAGTCGTCGTTGTCGGGATGCTGCGAGATGTTGACTGCGGGGCTGCTGGCGTCGGCAGGGCGAATCCAGATCTCGCTGTTGAAGTCGTCGTCACTTTCAGCAAACGCCACCCACGCTCCACACGGTGAGATGTCGTAGTCGGGCGAGCTGAAACTGTCGGCAATGGCGATCGGCGTGGCATCGTCGCCGCCGTCGAGGGGCAGCCGCATGAGCTCGCCCCGGCCGCGGACGAAGTAGAGCGAGCGGCCATCAGGGGCCAGCCGCAGGTTCGACTCCACCGCCGCATCGTTGGTCAGCTGCGTCCAGTGCAGCTCGCTCGGCTGCCACCAGTAGCCTTCTGTGCTGGCCCGCTCTGCCTGCCAGATGTCGACCTGGTCGTCGCGGCGGGCAGCGACAAACAGCCGTGAGGGGGTGTCGCGTTCCTTGTCGGCAGTCTGGAGCACGGGCGACGACTCGTAGCTGCCGGTCTCGGTCAGTCGCTGCGGCTCCTTGAGCACGGTGTCCATCGCCCACAGGTCGCCGCCTGCGGTGAAGACCATCTCCAGGCCATCGTCGGCGAAGCTGATCGCGTCGGCCTTGGAGAGCTCACGGCGAAGCAGATCTGGGTCGACCAGCGGATCGCCTGCGTAGCGGATCTCGATCTTCTGTGGCTCATCGTCTTTGCCCGGCTGGTAGCGGTAGAAGTCGAACAGATGCCGAAACACGAGGAGACCGCTGTCGCGGGCGATGGTCGGAAACACCACCGAGTCGTCGTCGAAGTCGACCAGCTGCTGCTGCTTCGGCTGCGCGTCTTCGTTTTTGGGAAAACGGTATCGCCAGAGCGAGAACCCCGATGCGTCGCCCTTGGTGAAGAAGAAGGCCTTGCCGTTTCGCTGCCAGAGTGGCCAGCGGCAGTCGACGCCCTCGTGGAGCAGCTCTGCAAACTCCCCGCTCTCGAGATTGAGCAGCCAGACCTGCGCTGCCCGCTCGCCCTGATAGCCCTTCCGCCACCACCGCTCCCCCTCGCGAACACACAGCACCCGCGTTCCCGTGCGGTCGAGCGAGGCATCGGCAGCCGTGGCAT
>CALCGM010000117.1 GCA_937900985.1 uncultured Planctomycetaceae bacterium
CTCAAAGCCGATCCGCACCCCTCCAACATCAAACCGCAGGTCACCAAAAGGCACCCGCTGCGAGCCTTCGCCCAGGTCGACCTCCACCATCCCACGACGGCCGCGAGGCCATGGCCGAAACCAACGGGGCTCGTAGTGGATGCCGTCGCCGGCAAGGTGCTGCTTGGGCACGAAGCCGGCCACCGTGCCGTCGGCCACCAGGCAGACGCAGTCGTAGAGGCTGCTTTCAAAACGGACAGGCAGCCCGAGGGCGGCCACGATGCCCCGCGTCTCCGGCAGGATCTCCCCAAGCACACGCAGCGCCGTGCGATGAAGGCCCGGCGACTGAAAGGCGTCTTCGCAGCCGTAGCCGCTGACGGCCAGCTCTGGCAGGCAGAGCACCGCCAGGCCGTGCTCACGAGCCTCCCGCACCGCTGCGATGATGCGATCGCGGTTGCCATTCCAGTCGAGCGGTGTCTGGTTGAGGGCGGCACCGCCCACGCGAATCAGCGGCATGGCACTCGTCCCGGCAGTGCTGCCAGAGGACGCAGCAGATCAACGGCAGCCGTGGGAATCATCGCTCCGACGACTCCTCGAGGTAGGTGTAGCCGCCGAGCCCTTCCTCATAAAACTTCAAAAAGCGGCCGGCCTGGCCGTCGCCGATGCGGCCTTCCCGCACGGCTCGCTCGATCGACTGCCGCAGCCGTTGCACCAGCTGGTTGGCGTCAAACTCGACGTAGTTGAGCACCTCGCGAACGGTGTCGCCCTTGATCACCGCATCGAGCACGACATCGCCCTTGTCATCCAGGCTGACGTGCACCGCGTTGGTGTCGCCAAAGAGGTTGTGGAGATCGCCGAGGATCTCCTGATACGCCCCGAGCAGAAAGACACCGAGATAGTAGGGGCTGGCATCAAGCGGGTGCACTGGCAGCGTTCGCTTGACATCTCGGCGGTCGATGAACTGATCGATCTTTCCGTCAGAGTCGCAGGTCACATCGCCGAGGACCGCCTGCCGCGAGGGCCGTTCATTGAGCCGATGAATCGGCATCACGGGAAAGAGCTGCTTGATCGCCCAGCTGTCGGGCATCGACTGAAAGAGGCTGAAGTTGCAGAAGTAGGTGTCGGAGAGCGTGGAGGCGAGCCCCTCGAGTTCTTCCGGCACAAACTCCAGCTGCTTCGAAAGTTTCACGATCTTGCGGCAGATCGAAAAGTAGAGCCCTTCGACCGCTGCCCGCTGATCCAGCGGCAGGTAGCCCGACGAAAAGAGACCGATGGCGGTGTCGAGCGCCTGCTGGGCGTCGTGAAAGCTCTCGAGGAGGTTGCGGACGTTGATGTTTTGGTAGGTCTCCATCAGGTCGTGCAACGGCTGCACCGCTTCGGCTGGCGGCTCCATCACCTCCGGATGCCGTCCCTGCTCCGAGACGCCCAGCACGCTGAAGACGAGCACGCTGTGGTAGGCCACGATCGCCCTGCCGCTCTCCGAGATGATCGTGGGGTGCGGCACCCCGGCATCGTCACAGGCGTTCTTCACCTGATAGACAACGTCGTTGGCATACTCCTGCAGGCTGTAGTTGACGCTCGACTCGAAGTTGGTCTGCGAGCCGTCGTAGTCGACGCCGAGCCCACCACCAACGTCGAGGTATTTCAGTCCGGCGCCGCGGCGGGCCAGCTCGGTGTAGACCCGCGCCGCCTCGTTGAGGGCTGCTTTGATGTGGCGGATGTTTGTGATCTGGCTGCCCTGATGGAAATGCAGCAGCTGCAGGCAGTCTTCCATGCCGCGTTCGCGGAGCAGATCGAGGCCCGCGAGCAGTTCGCTGG
>CALCGM010000118.1 GCA_937900985.1 uncultured Planctomycetaceae bacterium
CCAGGGCGGCGGTGGCGGCATCGGAGGCAACCAGGGCGGCGGTGGCGGCATCGGCGGCGGTGGCGGCAACCAGGGTGGTGTCGGTGGCGGCGGCGGTGGCAACTCGCCGGCCGGTGTGCTGATCGATCCGCAGGGTGTGCTGCGAGTGAAGCTCGTCGGCGAGGCCGACGGCCAGCTGGCGATGCAGCGGCGGATGGCTGTCGCCTCGGCGATGCCAGCCGACCTTCGCACGCCCTCGAAGCTCCGCAAAGTGGCCCTCTCCAGGCTCGAGGCAGAGCTTGCCCGTCAGCTCGAAGCGGGCCACGGCCTCTCCGAAGACCTGACGCATCTCGCCGGCCTGCAGAAGGTGCAGTATGTGCTGATCTATCCCGAGTCGGGCGAGATCGTGCTGGCAGGGCCCGCGGAAGGCTGGGCTCCCGATGCCTGGGGCCGCGCGGTGGGGCTGACGTCGGGCCGGCCGGTGGTGTTGCTGGAAGACCTCGCTGCGGCCATGCGTGCCTTCCCGCCAGGACATCCCTCAGACACGGCCATCGGCTGCTCAATCGATCCGACGCAGGAGGGGCTGGCAAGCCTGCAAAACTTCCTCAACCGGCTCGGCCGCGTGAATCCTGCAGCCTCGGTCGACCAGATCCTCGGCGGCATGCGGCAGAGCCTCGGCCTCCAGCAGGTGCGGGTGGATGGCGTTCCCGCGTCGACCCACTTCGCTCAGGTGATGGTTGAGGCCGACTACCGCATGAAGCTGATCGGCATCGGTCTGGAGCCGGCCCCTGTGCCGATGCGGACCTGGGTCGAGCTCTCCAGCGGCGGCTCGGGCAACGCCCTGCAGCGGTGGTATTTCGTGCCCGACTACGAGTGCATCCGGGAGAGCGACGACGCCCTCGCGATCGAGCTTGTCGGAGCGGGCGTGAAGCTGGCCAATGCCAACGAAGTCGTGCAGCGAGACGGCTCCCGTGTGTCGGCCGACCGGCCCGACCGGGCGAGCGAGCTCTACACGCTGGCCTTCACCCGCAAGTATCCGCAGATCGCCGAGGCCAATCCGGTCTACGCCCAGCTGCGAACGCTGGTCGACCTCTCGGTGGTCGCCGCCTACCTGCAGGAGCACGACGCCTACGGCCGCACGCTCTGGGGAGCTGAGCTGCTCCTCGATGAACGCAGCTACACGATCGAAAACTACGCCGTGCCGACCCATGTGGAGCCGGCTGTCAATGCGATCTGGCGGGGCCGCCGGCTCTCCACGCCAATCGGCGGTGGCGTGGTGATGCAGCCCCGGCTGGCCCTCGACTCGCCAAACATCCTGCTCGACGAGAAGGGCACGGTTGCCGGAGTGCACACCAGCGTCAGCGAGCTGCCCGCAGGCCGCTGGTGGTGGGACTGAGCCCTACTCTTTGACCCGCTCGAGGTAGTCGCCGGTTCGCGTGTCGACCTTGATCAGCTCGTCTTGCTCAATGAAGGCGGGCACGAGCACCTCGGCACCGGTTTCCAGCTTCACCGGCTTGGTGAGGTTGGTGGCCGTGTTGCCGCGGACGGCGGGCTCGGCATATTCGACCTTGAGCACCATGTGCTGCGGCGGCTCCATCGAGATCGGGTTGCCGTTGTAGAGCAGCATCGAGCAGACGGTGCCTTCTTTAATCCACTTCCAGGCATCGTCGACCTGGGCGGCTGAGAGCTCATACTGCTCGTAGGAGTCGTTGTCCATGAAGACAAACTGCTCCCCCTGCTTGTAGAGATACTGGGCGTCGATCGTCTGGATGTCGGCAGCCTCGAGGGATTCCCCGCTCTTGTAGGTGCGGTCGAGGATGGTGCTGCGGAGCAGGTTGCGAAGCTTGCACTTGTAGAGCGCCTGGCCTTTGCCGGGCTTCACGAAGTTGCACTCCACCATGATGTAGGGGTCGCCGTCGATCTGAACCTTGAGCCCCTTCCGGAACTCACTCGTGTTGTAGGATGGCAAGGTCGGCTCCTTTTCTCACTCGCTCTGGCCTCGACACACGAGGCCACCGCCGGAATCGGCAGCGGTCCTCTGAAAGCCTGCTCGATGCAAAGCGTTGCCGCACGGCCCGCGACTGTCAAACCCGCCCTGCCAGGCCCGGGGGCTGTGCCTGCGGCCTCAGACGGGGCTGCTCCCCTCTCCGCCGAGTCGAACTGGCGGCAGCTGCTGGCTGAGGCGGTCCGGGATGCGGGCGAACTCTGCCGGCTGCTCGGCCTGCCGGAAGATCTGGCTGCCCAAGCAGCGGCCGCGGATCGCGACTTTCCGCTGCTGGTGCCCCGCGGCTTCATCGCCCGCATGACGCCCGGCGATCCCCGCGATCCGCTGCTGCTGCAGGTGTTGCCCGCGGCCGCCGAGGCGGCTGCCCAGCCGGGCTATGGCCCCGATCCGCTCGACGAGCAGGGCCGGCTGACGGCTCCTGGCCTGGTGCAGAAATACGCCGCGCGGGCCTTGGTGCTTGCCGCCGGTGGCTGCGCCGTCAACTGCCGCTACTGCTTCCGCCGCAGCTTCCCCTACAGCGACTCGGGCGTGAGCCAGGCCGGGCTCTCCGCCGCCGTGGCCGCCATCGCGGAGGATCCGAGCCTCGAGGAGGTGATCCTGTCTGGCGGCGATCCGCTGCTGCTCGACGACGCCCGGCTCAGCCAGCTCATCGGTTCGCTGGAGGCGATTCCCCACCTCTCGCGGCTCCGCATCCACACCCGGCTGCCGATCGTCCTGCCGGAGCGGGTGACCGGGCGGCTCGTGGAGCTGCTTGCCACCACGCGGCTGACGCCGGTCGTGGTGGTGCATGCCAACCATGCCGCCGAACTCGACGACAGCGTCGCCGCGGCCATGCGACGGCTGGCCGCTGGCGGCGTGATGCTCTTCAACCAGTCGGTGCTGCTGGCGGGCATCAACGATTCCTCCCAAACCCTCGCGGAGCTCTCGCTGCGGCTGATCGACTGCCGTGTCACGCCCTACTACCTGCACCTCCTCGACCGCGTTCAGGGAGCGGCCCACTTCGAGCTGGATGAGCGAAAAGCGATCGCCCTGCACGAGTCGCTCAAGCGGCGGCTGCCCGGCTACGCCGTGCCGAAGCTCGTGCGGGAAATCCCTGGCGAGCTGTCGAAGACCTGGATCACAGAGCCCGGTGGTGAGCGGGTTTTGGGTGTGTGAGTTGCTCGCCGGCCGCGTCGCGTAGACTTGCAGTCAGAAGACGCCGACTGCGTATGCCCGCCGCTGGAGAACCTCCGAATGAAACTGCTGATTGGTGTGGATGGCTCGCCCGCTTCGTTTGAGGCGGTGCGGATGGCAGCCCGGCTGATCGACCCCGCCTGCGACCAGGTTTCCATCTACTTCTCGCCTGCCGAGCTGCACGCGGGCGTTGTCAGCAAGGGCCCGGGCGTTGTCGATGGCGTGGTGACCGCGCTCTTTGCCGAGGCTCGCGGTCTGCTGCCGCTCAACGACGATGCCATCGTCGTCATCTCCAGCAGCAGGCATGCGGCCGTCGGCATTCTCGAAGCAGCTGCTGGCACAAAGGCCGACCTGGTGGTGGTCGGAGCCCGTGGCACGGGCGCTCTCAAGCGGCTGCTGCTGGGCAGCGTCTCGCGGGCCGTTGTCCACGGTGCCACCATCCCCGTGCTCGTCGCGCGAGGCCCTGCCCCCCCAGCCGATCGACTCCGCGTGATGGTCTGCCACAAAGACGCGAGCACCGCCGCGGTCGCCGGCTTTGCCCAGCAGGTGCAGTGGCCGGCGGTCACCGAAGGTCGTGTGATCGGCGTCACCGAATCGCTGCTGGCTGGCCCGCTGCCAGAATGGCTCGAACGCCGCAGCGTCGACCCCGACACCGCGGCGATCGCCCAGGCCTGGGAGGCCGAGCACGAAAGCGAAGTGGAGGCCCTCGAAGAGCAGCTGACCGCCTTTCAGAAAACGCTGCCCGCCGCCTTCCACACCCATCCACCGATCGTGGTGGAGGGCAACCCTGGTGAGAAGATCATTGCCGCGGCCGAAGAGCAGGAGACCGACCTGATTCTGATGGGCCGGGCTCCCAACAGCCCGCTCACCCGCTGGCTGATCGGCAGCACCTCCGAGGCGGTGCTTTCGCACGCCCACTGCAGCGTGCTGCTGGTGCCGGTGCAGGGGTAGGGGCCGCTTGAGATTTAAGGGCGTGCGCGTTCGCGGGTGACGAAGGCGGCGTAGTCTTCCGGGGTGTCGATGCCCGGGGCGGAGGAGTCGACTGCGGCGGCGGCGATCGGGATGCCGGCTTCGATCAGGCGGAGCTGCTCGAGGCTCTCCAGGTCTGCGAGCCGCGACGCGGGCAGGGTGTTCCACCGTTCCAGCACACTGCGGCGGTAGGCGTAGAGGCCGATGTGCTGCCAGTAGAAGGGAGGCTCGGCGTCGAGCAGGTCGGCCGTGAAGCTGCGGGCTGCGGGAACGGCTGCTCGGCTGAAGTAGATCGCTCGCCAGGTTTCGGCCGCTGAAGTCGACGTCCAGGGGGTGAGCACAGCCTTCACACGCGAAGGCTCTGCCAGGGCGGCCGCATCGCGGATCGGCGTTACCAGCGTGGAAACACCCGCCTCCGGGCAGGCATTGAGCGCTGCGACCGCCAGATCGATCGCCTCGCCGGCCAGCTCCGGCTCGTCGCCCTGAAGGTTGACGATGATTTCAGCGGGAGGCAGCTCGCCGAGCGCCTCCACGATCCGGGCCGTGCCGCTGGTTGCCTCGGGGCTCGTCATGATTGCCCGGCCCCCAAAGCCGCGGACCGCCTCAGCGATCTCCTCGCTGTCGGTGACGATCACCACTTCGGCCGTCGCCGTGGCCCGGCAGGCCGCCCGGTAGGTGTGTTCGATCAGCGGATGGCCGGTTTCCGCCAGCAGCATCTTTCGCGGCAGACGGGTGCTGGCGAGCCGGGCCGGAATCACGATCACGGCTCCCGCGGAGCCGGCCTGGTCTGCGGTGGGATGCATGGGGGTTTGTCTCCGGTGGGTGATGCAAAGTGGGGCAGGGGCGAGGTGGTGGGGTGGTGAGGCAAGCGGGTCGGGTCTTCGGGTGTGGCAAGCGGGTCGGGTCTTCGGGTGCCGGAGGCACCTCGGCAAAGCCGAGGCCGCTCCGCGGCCCGAAAACCCGACCCGTTCAATGCGGTCTCCTTCAGTCGCTCACCGAACGCTGGATTGATGTTCCCATCCGCCGGGGGTGGGCCTAGTCTCCTCCAACGAACGCATGGCTTCGGCACCAGCCGACCGTGGCGACGGACTGATGGAGGATTGTGCTGATGTGTGGCATCGTGGGCTATGTCGGTTTTCGTCGGGCGGCGGACCTGATCGTGGAGGGGCTGCGGCGACTGGAGTATCGCGGCTACGACTCCTCCGGGCTCGCCACCCTCGGCGACGAGGCGTCGATTGAGATCCTTAAGGCCGCCGGCCGGCTCGACCAGCTTGAGTCGCTCGTCCGCCCCACGCCCCCGGATGGCTCGATCGCCATCGGCCACACCCGCTGGGCCACCCACGGCGCTCCCACCGACGCCAACGCCCATCCACACCTCGGCGGCTCGGGCAGCGTGGCCGTGGTGCACAACGGCATCGTGGAAAACTTTCGCAGCATCCGTGAGCGGCTCGAAGCGGAAGGCTACGTGTTCCACTCCGACACCGACTCCGAGGTGATCGCCCATCTGATCGACAGCTGCCTGCAGCGGAAGCAGCGGCATGCGGCTACCCTCACCGACGAGCCGGTCGACCTGCCCCACGTGTCTGCCGTGCAGGAGGCGATCGCCCAGCTCCGCGGCACCTACGGGCTGCTGGTGCTCTTCGCCGGCCGGCCCGATCTGCTCGTCGCCGCACGCCTCGGCAGCCCGCTGGTGATTGGCGTGGGCGACGGCGAACACTTTGTCGCCAGCGACGCAAGCCCCCTCGCCGGCCACGCCGAGCGGATCGTCTACCTTGCCGATCACGAGCTCGCTATGGTCACTCCAGCCGAACTCCGCGTGGTCCACCGCGACACCGGCCACATCGAGCATGCCGAGCATCCGCTTGAGCTTGGTGAGGAAGACGTGGGCAAGGGCGACTACGAGCACTACATGCTCAAGGAGATCCACGAGCAGCCGGAAACGGTCGCCGCCGCCATGCGCGGCCGGCTCTCCCACGACGACGCCACCGCCGTCTTTGGAGGCCTCAACCTCACGGCCCAGAGGCTCCAGCGGATCAGGCGGATCGTGCTCACCGGCTGCGGCACCAGCTGGCACGCGGCGCTCGTGGGCGAATACCTGATCGAGCAGTTTGCCCGGCTGCCCGTGGAAGTCGAATACGCCAGCGAACTGCGGTATCGCAACCCTCCGATCGATGAGGGCACACTGCTGTTTGCCATCACGCAGTCGGGCGAAACCGCCGACACCCTCGCCGCCCTCCGCGAGATGAAGCGGAAGGGCCACCCCACGCTTGCGATCTGCAACGTCGTCGGCAGCACGATCGCCCAGGAGGCCGACGGCGGCATCTACCTCTACGCCGGCCCGGAAATCGGCGTGGCCAGCACCAAGGCCTTCACCAGCCAGTGCATGGTGCTCGCCCTGCTCGCCCTCTACTTCGGCCGCCTGCGGCACATGAGCTACGAGGAGGGCATGGCCTACATCGAGCAGCTCGAACGCCTCCCCGAGCTGATCCGGCAGGCCCTCGCTGTCGACACCGCCGTGCGGGACGTCGCCAAGAAATACTGCGACGCCCACACCTTTCTCTACCTCGGCCGGCAGTACAACTTCCCCGTCGCCCTTGAAGGCGCCCTCAAGCTCAAGGAGATCAGCTACATCCACGCCGAGGGCTACCCCGCCGCCGAGATGAAGCACGGCCCGATCGCTCTGGTTGATTCCTCAACGCCGAGTGTGTTTCTGATTCCGCAGGGCGCCGTCTACGACAAGGTCTTGCTCAACCTCGAAGAGATCAAAGCCCGCGGCGGGCCGGTGATCGCGATCTCAAGCTCCGGCGACTCGCGGGTTGCCGAGATCGCCGACGACGTGATCGAGCTGCCGCCGGCTCCAGACTTCCTGCAGCCGATCGTGGCCTCGATTC
>CALCGM010000119.1 GCA_937900985.1 uncultured Planctomycetaceae bacterium
GATCGCGTGCACGAAGGCATCATCGCCCGGCGGGCCACGCTCGACGCCAGCGATGCGATGCTCTCGCGGTTTGACGAGGTGCATGGTGAGCTGCTCGCCAGTGGTCCAGCCCTCGACTCGACTGAGGCCACCATCGAGCGGATCGAGGCGATGCACGACGATGTGCTGGCAAGCCGGCCCACCCTCGATGCTGTCGCAGGAACGCTCGGCCGTATCGATGGGCTGCACGAGGAGGTGCTCGCGGGCCGTCCGGCTCTCGACGAGACCGAGGCGATGCTCGGCCGAGTGGCGGGGCTGCACGACGATCTGATCGAGACACAGTCGTCGATCGACGCTTCGTTCGCGGCGGTGGAAGAGGTCGACGACCTGCTCGCCCGGGTCGCGACGTCGGCTGAGTCGACCGACAAGGTGGGTCGTAGCCTCGACCGGATCGATGCGGTGTCGTGCGACCTGCACGCGGCCCTGCTGTGGCTCGACGACGCTGCCTCAACAGCCGCTGGACTCAACGAGCTGTGTGAGTCGCTCGCTGAGCAGCGGAGTGCGGTTGACGCGGCTGGTGCCGATCTTGATCGCGTGGTCAGCCTGGAGTCGCGGCTGGCGTCGATCGCGGCCAATCTCGGTGATGCGGAGCAGACGATTCTGGCTCTCGACGACCTCCGCAACGAGATGGTGCACGCGGTCAACACTGTGGGCGGCCTGCGTCGCTTCATGGTCGACCTGATGCTCCTTGAGCCGACCGTCACGCGGGCTGTGCAGGCCCTCGACCCAGTCGTGGAGTTCACCCGGGCTAGCCAGCTGATCGGCAAGGGCAGCATGGCGATTCTCTCCGCCACCAGCTCCGACGCGGCCAGCCAGGCGGTGGTCGGCGTCGCTCAGGCCGGTGACGACGCGACCCGCTGATGGCCGCATCAGCTGAAGCCGTTCAGGGGGCGACCGTGAGATCGTGCACGGTCGCCCCCGCCTTTTTGCGCGACAGCAGTTTCTGCTCCCTTTCGAGGCAGCGTGCAGGTAGAATTGCCCGATCACATGCCGCGGGGAGTTTTTGCTATGGAAAGAGGCCTGACACGTCTTGGCATCGTCTTCACGGTCGCGGCGATTGCGTCGGCCCAGCCTTTTGCAGCGGAGCCGACGCCAGACGATCTTGAGTTCTTTGAGCGAGATGTGCGGCCGCTGCTGGTGGAACACTGCAGCGAGTGCCACAGCGGCCCAGCTGCCGAGGCCGAAGGCGGCCTTTCCTTCGACACCCGTGGTGAGTTTCTCGCTGCGGAGGGCGTGGCCGTGGCCGGCCGGCCGGAGGCGAGCCTGCTTGTCGAGGTTGTCCACTATGACAGCGACCTGCAGATGCCGCCGGAGGGGAAGCTACCCGGCGAGGCGATCGCCACGCTCGAAGCATGGGTTCGCCGGGGCCTGCCGTGGCCGGACGACGGCAGCCAGGCCTCCGCTGGCAGCTTCGATCTTGCCGCCCGCAAGGCGGCCCACTGGTGCTGGCAGCCACCGCAGGCCGCGTCGCCGCCCGAGGTTGCCGCCGCCGAATGGTGCCGCAGCGACATCGACCAGTTCGTGCTCGCCCGGCTGGAGGCAGCAGGCCTCTCCCCCGCCGCCGAGGCCAGCCGCCGGCAGCTGGTCCGACGGGCTGCAGAGGTGCTCACGGGACTGCCGCCCGATCCTGCCGATGTTGAGCGGATCGCTGCTGATGCAAACCCCCATGCCTTCGACCGCTATGTCGATGAGCTGCTGGCCTCGCCCCACTACGGCGAACGCTTCGCCCGTCACTGGCTGGATGTGGTTCGCTACGGCGAGACCCGCGGCCACGAGTTTGACTATCCCATCCCCAATGCCTGGCAGTATCGCGACTGGGTGGTGCGGGCCTTCAACGCGGATCTTCCTTACGACCAGTTTGTCCGCGAACAGATCGCTGGCGACCTGCTCGAAGCGCCACGGCTCTCGGCAACTGGCGGCGATGAGTCGATCCTGGGCACGGGCTTCTGGCTCCTCGGGGAGGAGGTCCACTCACCGGTCGACATCCGCCAAGACGAGGCCGACCGCATGGACAACCGGGTCGACACCTTCGGCAAGACGTTTCTGGGCATGGCACTCGGCTGCGCCCGCTGCCACGACCACAAGTTCGACGCCCTCTCCAACGAGGACTACTACGCCATCGCTGGCATGGTGAAGTCGAGCAGCTATCGGCAGGTGGCCTTTGAGAGCCTGCCTGCCAATCGCGGTGTGATCGCCAGGCTGGCCGAGGCCGAGGCACACGCTCAGCCGCAGCTCCGCAGGCTCGCGGCCGACCTGCTCGGCGATCGCCTCGGCCCATTGCCCGCCGCGGCTCCCGTCGCGGAAACCGAAACCATCCTCGCCGACTACACCCGCGGCGATGCCTCCACGCCGCTGATGGGCGACCCAGCCTGGGAGCTCGTGCAGGCAGGCGACGTGCGGGCCGCCTCCGCGACCGACGACGGCACGCCCCAGATCTCGCTGGCCCTCTCGGGCCATGCCCACAGCGATCCGGTCTGGGCCACCAGCCGCACCACAGGCGCCCGCGACCCCGGCCCGCTTGGCGGCGTCGACCGGGCTGGCCGCCTGCTCCGCACACCCCAGCAGCGGATCACGTCGGGCGTGCTCTGGCACCGTGTGCGGGGACATGTGCAGATCTTCGCCGCGGTCGACTCTCATGTGCTGCTGCAGGGCGGGCCGATCTACGGGAGCCACGCCATGACCGTCGACACCGGCGGCGACTGGAAGTGGATCCGCCAGGACATGCGGAAGGATCTCGACTGGAGCAACGGCCACACCGTGCATGTCGAGTATGCCGCAGTCGCCGGGGGCCTCGATGTTGCCGAGACGGTCGCGTCGCTCGAGCAGCCCCAGCGGCCCGAGCCAGCCGGCCTGATCGATGCAAGCGCTGCCCTCGCAGGCGAGGCGATCGTCTGGACGGCTGAACCAGCAGCTGAGCTGCTGGCCGAAGCCACCCGCCACATGAACGCGCGGGCCGCGATCCTGGCTGAAGCCCGCCTGGAGTCGGCTACCGCGCCAGCCCTCCTCGACGGCAACGGCTTCGACTGGCATGTGCTGCTCAAGGGCTCAGCCGCCAGGCCGGGTGAGCTTGCCCCGCGGCGGTTCCTTGAGGCGATCGACGGCTCCGAGCAGCCCGCCTGGCCCGACCATTCCTCCGGCCGACAGCTGCTGGCCGACCGCGTGCTCGATCCGGCCAATCCGCTGACAGCGCGGGTGATCGTCAACCGTGTCTGGCACCACCTCTTCGGACGTGGCCTCGTGCCCACCACCGACAACTTTGGCGTGCTCGGAGAGGCAGCCGCCGACCCGCTCGCCCAGCAGCTGCTCGACACCCTCGCCGTGCGGTTTCGCGAAGAGGGCTGGAGCCTCAAGCAGCTCATCCGCTCCATCGTCACCTCCAGCACCTGGCGAATGTCCACCGCTCGCGATCCGCTCGCGGTGGAACACGACCCGCTCAACCTGCTGATGCACCACGCTCCGCTGCGGCGGCTTGAGGGGGAGGCGATTCGCGATTCAATGCTGGCCGTCTCCGGCAGGCTCGATCGCACCCTTGGCGGCCCGAGCGTGGAGGTGTTTATCGCACCCTACCACGAGGGCCGTGGCCGACCGTCGTCGGGCCCGCTCGACGGGGCTGGCCGTCGCAGCCTCTACACCAAAGTCCGTCGCAACTTCATGCCCTCGCTGCTGGTCGCCTTCGACATGCCCGTGCCGTTTCAGGCCCGCGGCCGTCGCAACGTGACCAATGTGCCGGCGCAGGCGCTGGCCCTGATGAACGACCCGTTTGTGGCCGAGCAGGCGATGCTCTGGGCAAAGAAGACCCTCGCCGATGCCGCCCTCTCCAGCGATGAGCGGATTGAGCAGATGTATCTCGAGGCGTTTGCCAGGATTCCCAGCGACGAGGAGCGGGCGGCGGCGGCCGCGTTTCTAGAAACGCAGACAGCGCTGCACGGAGGCTCGTTTGCCGACAACCCGCGGCAGGAGGCGGCCTGGGCCGACCTTGCCCATGCGTTGTTCAACGCCAAGGAGTTTCTCTTCCTGCCGTGAGCCCCTAGGCGGCTTCGCAGCCACCGACGTTTCCTGCACCAGCTCTGAGCTCACGAGTGATCCACAGCACGACCACCACACCAAGGACCGACCATGGCCTTCTCCTCCTATCCATGCCGACGTGTGCGGCCTGATCCCTTCTCCCGCCGGGATTTTCTGCGGCAGGCTGGCTGTGGCTTCGGAGGCATGGCCGCAGCGGCGCTGCTCCACCAGGAGGCGGCTCGGGCGGCTTCGCAGCCAGCCGTGCCGGTGCTCCATCATCCCCCGCGGGCCACAAGCGTGATCTTCCTCTACATGGATGGAGGTGTGTCGCAGGTGGATGCCTTCGACCCCAAGCCGAGGCTTGAGGCCGACGCGGGCAAGAACCCTCGCGATCTCTTCAAGGTCGACGCCACCCAGTTCAACAACGTCGGCTCGGTGCTGCCGAGCCCTTGGAAGTTTCAGCAGGCGGGCGAAAGCGGGATCCCGATGAGCGATCTCTTCCCGCACATCCGCGAGCATGTCGATCAGCTCGCGATGATTCGCTCGATGACCAGCGAGTTTCCCGAACACACCAACGCCAACTACTTCCTGCACACCGGCAGCGGCCTGCAGGGCCGGCCGAGCATGGGCGCCTGGACCACCTACGGCCTCGGCAGTGAAAACGCCGAGCTTCCCGGCTACATGGTGATCAACGGTGGGCTGATTCCTCCTGGTGGCCTCGACAACTTCACCAACGGCTTCCTGCCTGCCACGTTCCAGGGCTCGGTCGTCAAGCCAAACCCAAACGGCCTCGCCAATGTGCAGCCGCGGGAGGCGACGCAGGCGCATCAGCGAGCCAAGCTCGATCTTGCCCGCTCGCTCGACCGCGGCTTCGCCCAGCGGATCTCCGGCGAGGCCGACGCACCAGACGCCCTCGAGAGCGCGATCGCCAACCAAGAGCTGGCCTATCGCATGCAGACGCAGGTGCCCGACCTGCTCGACCTCTCCGATGAGACCACGCTCACGAAACAGGCCTACGGCATGGAGGCCGCCTACGAGCCGACAAAGATCTTTGCCGCCGAATGCCTGCTCGCCCGCCGCATGGTGGAGCGGGGCGTGCGGTTTATCGAGCTGACCTGCCCCAACGTCGGCGCCGACCGCTGGGATCAGCACAGCAATCTGCGCGAAGGGCATGCCAACAATGCCCGCGCGGTCGATCAGCCGGTCGCCGCGCTGCTCGCCGACCTCAAGGATCGCGGCCTGCTCGACTCCACCCTGGTGGTTTTCAGCGGCGAGTTTGGCCGTACGCCCTTTGCGCAAGGCTCCGACGGACGCGACCACAACCCGCAGGCCTTCTCCATGTGGATGGCTGGCGGCGGCGTGAAGGGTGGCACGATCGTCGGCGCCACCGACGACTACGGCTACCGGGTGGTGGAGAAGAAGTTCATGATCCACGACCTGCATGCCACGATGCTGCACCTGCTGGGCATCGACCATGAGCAGCTGACCTACCGCTTCAGCGGCCGCGACATTCGCCTGACGGATGTGTACGGCAACGTGATCACGGACGTGCTGGCGTAGAACACCGCCCGCGACACCGGTCGACTGCGGTCCCCCTCAAAGGAAGACGCCATGAAGTATGCGGCGGTGTTGGCAGTCGTTCTTGCCCAGGCGGCGGCAGCGGGCGACGCCTTTCCCGAGCCCTCCGACAGCCAGCAGGGAGATGCAGCGCCCCTTGCTGCAGTGGAGGCCGCTGCTGCCCTGGCGGTGCCTGAGGGCTTCCGTGTGGAGCTGCTTGCCGCCGAGCCGACGCTCCGCAACCCGATCGCCGTCAGCCAGGATGCCCGCGGCCGCCTGTGGATCGCTGAAAACTTCACCTACGCCGAAGGAGGGCTCCGCTTTGACCGCACGCTTCGCGACCGCGTGCTCGTTTTTGACGACGCGAACCGCGATGGTCTTCTCGATCCGCCAGTCGTGTTCACCGACAACGTGCAGCTGCTCACGGGCGTGGCGGTGGGCTACGGCGGCGTGTGGCTCTGCTGCCCGCCGCAGATCCTCTTCATCCCGGATGCCGACGGCGATCTCGTGCCCGACGGACCGGCTGAAGTGGTGCTCGATGGCTTCGAGGTTGGCCCGTCGAGCCATCACAACCTGGCCAACGGCCTCGCCTTCGGCCCCGACGGCTGGCTCTACGGCCGCTGCGGCCACTCCTGCCCCGCGCGGATCGGCCGCCCTGGCACCCCCGATGAGCAGCGGCTGGCCATGGAGGGCGGCCTCTGGCGGTATCACGTCGGCCAGCAGCGAGCCGAGGTGCTGACCACCGGCACCACCAACCCCTGGGGCCACGACTGGACCGCTGAGGGGGAGTGTTTCTTTGTAAACACCGTCAACGGCCATCTCTGGCATCTGATTCCCGGGGCCCACTTCGCCCAGGCCAACGGCGTTGATCCCAACCCGCTGACCTATGAGCTGATCGATCAGCATGCCGATCACTTCCACTTCGATGTCGGTGCCGGCTGGCAGGCCTCCCGTGACGGAGCGGCCAACAGCCTCGGCGGCGGCCATGCCCACAGCGGCTGCCTGATCTACCAAAGCGATGCCTGGCCTGAGGCCTACCGCGGCCGGCTCTTCACGCTCAACTTCCATGGCCGCCGCATCAATCAGGAAGCCCTCGCCCGCTCAGGCAGCGGCTATGTCGCCCACCACGAGCCCGACTTCGCGATCAGCGGCGACAGCTGGTTTCGTGGCATCGAGCTGGCGGCCCGCCCCGATGGCAGCGTGGTCGTGCTCGACTGGAGCGACACCGGCGAGTGCCACGAACACGACGGCGTGCACCGCAACAGTGGACGGCTCTACCGCATTGCTCACCACACGCAGCCGCGGGAATCAGCCCCGATCGATCTTGCCGCCGCAAGCGACGAGCAGCTGGCTCAGCTCCAGCGTCACCCCAGCCGCTGGCATGCCCAGCAGGCCCGGCTGCTGCTGGCCGAGAGGGCCTCATCGCGGAGCATTGGATCAACGGCCATCCATCAGCTCCAAGATCAGCTCACCACAGCCGACCAGCTCGCCGACGACACGGGGCTGAGCCCATCGGCCCTCCGCGTGCGGGCGGTGCTCTCGCTGCATCTCTGCGGCAGCCTCTCGCAAGACGCGCTCCTCGACCTCACCACCAACCCCGATGAGCATGTCCGCACCTGGGCCGTGCGGCTGCTCACCGAGACGTGGCCGCTCGATGCCGCCCTCGGGCCGGCTGCCCTCGAGAGCGGCACGGCCTCCCGTGTGAGCCGCGAGGCCGCCGCGATGCTGCCGGCGCTCTGCGGCCTTGCCGCCACCGATCCCTCCGGCCTCGTTCGCCTCGCGGTTGCCTCCACGCTCCAGCGGCTTCCGCTCGCCCTGCGGCCACCGCTCGCTGCGGCTCTCGTGGCCCGCAGCGACGATGCTGGCGACCACAACCTGCCGCTGCTGGTCTGGTATGGCCTGATCCCATGCGCCGAGGCGGATCCCACTGCCCTCGTCGATGTTGCGGCCGCCTGCGCGTGGCCCACCACGCGACGGCTGATCGCCCGTCGCCTCGCCGAACGCAGCGACACGATCCCCGAGCCGGTCAGCCGCCTGCTGGCTGCTGCTGCCGGCGGGGGCACCACCCGCCAGCTGCGAGACATGCTCCGCGGCTGCTCCGAGGCCTTCGCCGGCTGGCGACGTCCGCCCGAGCCCGCATCCTGGCCGGACGTGACGCTGCGGATCGCGCAGCTCGGCTCCACGGAAGCCGCCGCCGAATGCCGGCAGCTCCACGCCACGCTCTCGGAGCTCTTTGGCAAGGGGCAGCCGCTCGACACGCTCGCCACCGTCGCCCTCGATCGCCGCCAGCCGCTGACCGCCCGCGAGGCGGCGGTGCAGTCGCTTCAGCGTGCCGCCCGCGGATCTGCCCCGGCAGCCTCAGATCTGGCGAGCGACCACACCGCCCGCAGCCTGCTTCGGCAGGTCTGTGAGCAGCTCGCCGGCGACCGCTCTCTCACGGCGGCTGCCGCCCAAGGCCTTGCCATGTTTGACGACGACGACGCAGCGAAGCGGATCGTGGAGGCGGTGCGACGGGCGCCGCCGCAGAAGCGAGCGGAGATTCTCACCGTGCTGGTCTCGCGGCGGGTGTTTGCCCGCGCACTCTTGGCCGCGGTCGAGCAGGAGCGGCTGTCGCCCGACCTGCTCACGGCCTACCACATCCGTCAGCTGCGGGCTCTCAACGACACCTCGCTCTCGGCCAAAGCTGAGCAGCTCTGGGGCCGCCTCGGCCAGGCCTCCGAAGATGTCCAGGCCCGCATCGAGCAGTTTCGCGAGCAGCTGGCTCTTGCTTCGCCTCCAACGGCCAAGGCCCTCTCGCACGGCCGGGCCGTGTATCAAAAGACCTGCGGCAGCTGCCACCGCCTCTACGGCGTGGGCGGTGACCTCGGCCCTGACCTCACCGGCTCCGGCCGCCATGATCTCGGCTACCTCGCTGAAAACATTCTCAATCCATCGGGAGTCGTAAACCGCGACTGGCTTCTCTCGGTCGTTGAGCTTGAAGACGGCCGCGTGCTCTCCGGCGTCGTGGCGGAGAGCCGGGAGCGGACCGTCACGCTGATCACGCCCACCGAGAAGCTGCCGCTCGAGCGTGACGAGATCGCCGCCATCACCCCCACGAGCCGTTCGCCGATGCCCGAGGGGCTGCTCGAGCCGCTCTCCGCCGAGGAGATTCGCGATCTGGTCGCCTACCTCCGCCATCCCGTCCAGGTGCCGCTGCCATGATGCGTGCTGCCGCCACACTTCTTTTGCTCGCCACAGTCGCCACCTGCGGCTCTCCCACAGCCGTTGCCGACGACGTTGCGAGCACCATCGATGCCACGTTGTACCTGGAGAAGGTCAAGCCGCTGCTCGCTCGTCGTTGCCTGGCCTGCCATGGCGGGCTCGCCCAGGAAGCTGGGCTCAGGCTCGACACCGCAGCCCTCATAGCCGCCGGTGGCGACTCGGGCCCTGCGGTGATCGCCGGCGTCCACGCCGAGAGCCTGCTGATAGCGCGGGTGGCGGATCCCGAGCCCGCCTCTCGCATGCCCCCCGAGGGCGAAGGGGAGCCGCTCACGGCTGACGAGATTGCCATGCTCGCGAGCTGGATCGATGCCGGCTGCTCAGCCCCTGCCGACGAAGAGCCGGAGGCCGACCCCCGCGACCACTGGGCCTTTCAGCCGCGGGTGCGGCCCGAGCTTCCCGCCGCCGATGAGGGCACGCATCCCATCGATGCGTTCGTCAACACGCGGCTGGCTGCCGCAGGCATCGCCCCGCAGCCTGAAGCCCCGCGGCATGTCCTCGTGCGCCGGCTGTTTCTCGATCTCGTCGGGGTGCCGCCCACCGCCGACGAGCTGCAGGCCATCATGAGCGATCACTCGAGCGACTGGTACGAGCAGCTGGTCGACACGCTGCTTGCCGACCCGCGGCACGGCCAGCGGTGGGCCCGCCACTGGATGGACATCTGGCGGTATTCCGACTGGTGGGGCCTCGGCGATCAGCTCCGCAACAGCCAGAAGCACATGTGGCACTTCCGCGACTGGATCGTGGAGTCGCTCAATGCTGATCTCGGCTATGACGAGATGCTGCGGCTGATGCTCGCCGCCGACGAGCTGCATCCACGCGACCTCGACCGGCTGCGGGCCACCGGCTTCCTGGCACGCAACTGGTTTCTCTTCAACCGCACGCCGTGGATGGACGACACGGTTGAGCATGTCGGCAAGGCCTTCCTTGGCCTCACGACCAACTGCGCGAAGTGCCACGACCACAAATACGATCCGATTGGCCAGGCAGACTACTACCGGCTGCGGGCCTTCTTTGAGCCGCTGCATGTGCGGCTGGATGTGGTGCCTGGCGCGGCCGATGTCGCCGTCGATGGCATCCCCCGCGTGTTTGATGCCTTGCTTGAGGAGCCGACCTACCGCTTCGTGCGGGGCAACGACAGCCAGCCCGACACCTCACAGCCGCTGAGCCCGGGCGTCCCCGCGCTGCTGGCCTTCGACGCGATCGACGTCGAGCCAGTTGCCCTGCCGAAGGACGCCTTTGAGCCAGCCCGGCGGCCCTGGGTCATCGAGACGCACCTGGCCCGGCAGCGTGCGGCCGTGGAGCAGGCCACGACCGCTGGTGATGCAGAGCGGATCGCACTCGCCACAGCCGAGCTCACTGCCGTCGAGCGGCGGGCCGAGGCGATGCAGGCCGCCTGGGCGCAGGCCGATGCGGCAGCAGAGGCGGATCGGGCCTCCCTGGAAGAGGCCGCCGCCGTCGCCGCCCGCGCCGCAGTGAGGGCTGAGCGGGAGGTCGGGCGGCTGAAGGCCTGGGCAGCCGTTGCTGCCTTCTCCGGAAAGCTCGCGGAGGCTGCGGCGTCGCAGGATGCCGCTGCGGTCGCCGAGCTTGAGAAGCAGCTCACAGCAGCCCGCGAGAAGGTGGAGCAGGCCACCGCTGCAGTCGAGGAGCCCGGCGAGAGCTTCACCCGGTTTGTGGGCGCTGCGTGGACGCCCACCCGCTTCCACCACTCAGGCAGCGACGACCCCACGCTCCCCTTTCCCGAAATCAGCAGCGGCCGCCGCACCGCGCTTGCCCACTGGATCACCGATCCCCGCCATCCGCTCACAAGCCGTGTGGCCGCCAACCATCTCTGGGGCCGGCATCTGGGCGAGCCCCTGGTCGCCACGGTGTTTGACTTCGGCCGCAACGGCGCCGCTCCCACGCACCCCGAGCTGCTCGACTGGCTCGCCGCGGAGCTGGTCGACTCCGGCTGGAGCATGAAGCATCTGCATCGGCTGATCGTGACCTCCGCGGCCTACAAGCGGAGTTCGTCACTCGCCGGGGCCGACGCTGCGATCGCTGCCGACCCCGACAACCGGCTGCTCTGGCGGCGAACACCGCAGCGGCTCGAAGCTCAGGTGATCCGCGACTGCCTGCTGGCCACCGCGGGGCAGCTCGATGCATCGCTCGGGGGCCCGTCGATTCCTGCAGGCGAGCAGACGGCGTCGCGACGGCGAAGCCTCTACTTCTGGCACTCCGACATTTCCCGCAACGCCTTTCTCACCACCTTCGACGATGCCGGGGTCAAAGAGTGCTACCGCCGCGAGCAGAGCATCGTGCCGCAGCAGGCGCTCGCCCTGGCCAACGGATCGTTGATCCACGAAATGGCAGCGGCGGTCGCCGACGGCATTGCCAGCACTGCCGGGCCTGCAACAGCGCTCAGCGAGCCGTTTGTCACGGCAGCCTTTGAGCGGGTGCTCCTGCGGCCTCCGTCACCTGAAGAACGCAGCCACTGCCAGCAGGCAGTCGACGCCTGGCAGGCTGCCGAGCCCGGCGTGGCTGCCGACACCCTGCGGGCCCGGATTGTCTGGGCGCTCTTCAACCACAACGACTTTGTCACGCTGCGGTAGCCCCACCGCCAAGGAGCCCGGATGCCACGCGACGTCACCATGCCCGCTGCTCAGCTGCCTCGCAGGCGGCAGTTCCTCGCCGACCTCGGCCTCGGCTTCACGGGGCTCGCCGCTGCGGCCATGCTCCACCGCGATGGGCGTGCCGCCGGGAACAGCTGGGCCCCGCCCAACGGCCAGCCCCACTTTGCCCCCAAGGCCAAGAGCGTGATCTGGCTGTTCATGAATGGCGGGGTGAGCCATCTGGAAAGCTTCGATCCCAAGCCGATGGTCACGAAGTATGCCGGCAAATCGATTGCCGACACGCCGTATGCCGAGGTGCAGAATCCGGAGAAGCTCGCCCTTGAGCGAGCGCCCGTGCCTGATGCCA
Source organism: uncultured Planctomycetaceae bacterium (assembly GCA_937900985.1). GTDB lineage: Bacteria > Planctomycetota > Planctomycetia > Pirellulales > UBA1268 > M30B53. Next base: position 11,818 of record CALCGM010000119.1, read on the forward strand.
ACGGCCTGCAACGCAACACGCTCTTTCCTCTCCAGGTGGGCTTCCGCAAGCACGGCGAAAGCGGCATTGAGGTCAGTGACTGGTTTCCCCACACCGCCACAAACATCGACAAGCTCGCCGTCGTGCGGTCGATGTGGACGACCGACAGCAACCATGGCGCTCAGACGCAGTTTCACACCGGCCGCCACATGCTCGATCCGGTTCAGCCCACGCTCGGCGGCTGGGTGCACTACGGCCTCGGCTCGCTCAATGACAACCTGCCGCAGTTCATCTCCATCGGCACGCGGGAATACTGGAACCGTAAAGACGGCCACTATCTCGGCCCTGCCCACGATGCGGTGCCGCTGCGGATCGACCCGGCCAACCCGCTCGACTTTGGGCGTCCGCAGGCTGCCTTCGCCGGGGATTCCCAACGGATCGGCTTTGATCTCGTTGAGTCACTCAACCGCCTGACCGACGCTGAGTATCCGAGCGATCCGGCCACCGCCGCCCGCATCGATTCCTACGAGCTGGCCTACCGCATGCAGCTGAGCGTGCCAGAGGTCGTCAACTTTGCCGACGAAACCGACGAGACAAAACGGCTGTATGGCCTCGACCAGCCACACTGCAAGGAGTTTGCCGAGCAGCTCTTGGCGGCCCGACGGTTTGTGGAGCGGGGGGTGCGGTTTATTCAGATCCAGCATGGCGGTGGAGGGGCAGGGGCCTGGGATGCCCACGGCGGCCTCAAGGCCAACCATGAGACGCTCGCTCGGGCAGTCGATCAGCCCATTGGCGGCCTGCTCACCGACCTCGACCGACGTGGCCTGCTCGATGAAACAATCGTGATCTTTGCGACGGAGTTTGGCCGCACGCCCGGCACGCAGGGCTCCGATGGCCGCGACCATCATCCCTTCGCCTTCTCGGTGTGGATGGCCGGTGGCGGCATCAAGGGAGGCACGGTGCATGGGGCCACCGACGAGCTTGGCTTTCACGCCGTCGAGGACCGACACTACGTCACCGATATTCACGCCACGATCCTGCACCAGCTCGGCCTCGACTCGCACAGGCTGGAGGTGCCCGGTCGCAAGCGGCTCGCCATTGACCACGGCACCCCGATCCGGGCGATCCTTTCCTAACGCCTCAACGCCACTTCGCACCCGTTCTTTTTCACCGACGCTCACACCGCGGCCGCAGAGCCGAATCCTTTGGAGACCCTGCCGATGACCAGCCTCGCCTCCTCCATCGCCTGGAAGCCCAGCCGCCGCGGATTCCTCGCGTCGTCTGCCGCCGCCACGGCTGCTGCTGTTCGCCCCGCCTCGCTGCGGGCAGAGGGTGCCAACGACCGGCTGCGGATCGCCGTCATCGGAACCGGTGGTCGTGGGTATGGCAACCTGCGATCTGTCGCTGAGGGCAACGAGATCACGGTGCTCTGCGACGTCTATGAGCCCAACCTCCGCAAGGCTGCCGAGGAGCATCCACGGGCCCAAGCGTTTGCCGACTTCAGGCGGGTGTTTGATCATGCCAACAGCTTTGATGCGGTGGTGGTCAGCACCTGCGAACACACCCACGCCTTCGCCACGCTGCCGGCGCTCGCGCTCGGCAAGCATGTCTACTGCGAGAAGCCGCTTTCCTACAACGTCGAGGAGGCGCGGAAGGTGCGGCGAGCGGCCCGCGAGGCGGGCGTTGCAACGCAGATGGGCATTCAGATTCACTCCGGCGACAACTACCGCCGCGTGGTGGAGTTGATCCGCAGCGGCGCGATCGGCGACGTGCACGAGGCGCATGTCTGGGTCGGCAGGGCGTGGGGCCGTCAGTCGGCCGAGGACGCCAAAGCCAATGGTGATATCGTGACGGCCCTCGAGCGGCCGGAAGGCTCGGAGCCTGTGCCCGAGGGGCTCGACTGGGATCTCTGGATCGGCCCTGCGCCGATGCGTCCGTTCCACAGTGTCTACTTCCCGGGGCCCAAGTGGTATCGCTGGTGGGACTTCGGCAACGGCACGATGTCGGATCTCGGCAGCCACTGGAACGACCTGCCATTTTGGGCCCTCGACCTCGACGCCCCCACCTCGATCGAAGCCTTCGGCCCTCCCCCGCATCCCGAGATTGCCCCGGCCTCCATGCGGGCGGTCTATGAATATCCCGCCCGCACGCTTGCTTCGGGGAAGACGCGGCCTGCCCTCACGCTCACCTGGCACCAGGGCACGGAGCGGCCGCCGCAGGTACGCGACGGCATCGTGCCCGCCTGGGGATCCGGCTGCCTCTTTGTCGGCACCAAAGGCATGCTCCTGGCCGACTACGGCAAGCACATGCTGCTGCCGGAAAAAGAGTTTGAGGGCTTCACCGCCCCGGAGCCCTCGATTCCATCTTCGCCTGGGCAGCATGCCGAGTGGCTGGCGGCCTGCCGCGGCGAGGGGGAAACCACCTGCGGATTTGAATACTCGGGGCTGTTGACCGAAGCCAACCACCTCGGCAACGTCGCCTACCGCGTCGGCAAGAAGATCGAGTGGGACACCGCCGCAATGACCTGCCCCGGCACCCCCGAAGCCGCCCCGTTTCTCTCCCGCACGCCCCGAGCAGGCTGGAGCTTGTCATGACTGCCTGAGAGGCCCTGCGGCTGCGGATCAAGGATGTCGACCTGCACACACGCCAGTTGTTGATTCGGCAAGCGAAGGGCGCAAAGGATCGGGTGAGCATCGTGCCCGAGTGTCTCGTCGGCCCGCTTGCCGAGCACCTCCGCCGCTGGAAACGGCATCACGACGCCGCGCGGGCCGAAGGCCGTGGCCGTGTCCGTCTTCCGGCCGCACTCGCCAGGAAATACCCAGGCGCCGAACGCGACTGGACGTGGCAATGGGTTTTCGCGGCCGACCGCGACTATCAAGATCGCGGCGATCGTCGCTCATACCGGCATCATGTCCACGAGAGCACGATCCAGCGGGCGGTGAAAGACGCAGTTCGGCAGGCGGGGATTCACAAGCGTGCGACCTGCCACACCTTGCGACACTCTTTCGCGACGCATCTGCTTGAGGATGGCTACGACATTCGCACAGTCCAGGAACTCCTTGGGCACACCGACGTTCGCACCACGATGATCTACACCCACGTGCTCAACCGCGGCGGTCGCGCCGTCCGGAGCCCCGCCGATGGCCTTTCACCCGCGGCATATCACGCACCACCGCGTGCTATTCCCCCAAAGTCATCGACATCCGACCACCCGTAACCCGAGCAGTGTCAACCACTTCCGCCCTCCACGCCACCACCGCCCATTCCACGATATACTGCAATCCCCGCAACTACGCGGAACCAGAGAAATACTAGTTATACCTCAGGAAAATGATGCTTATGAATCTTCAACAGCTTAACAAGGTATGTTTCACAATCTGCATTGTCTGCATCGTTCTTGGAACGGTCCTCTCGATGGCAATGATCTGGTTCGAAATAAGCGACAACTCTTTTGTCTGGAAGTCGTGGCTGACGATTGGGGTTCTGTTCCTTGCATCTGCCTTGACGTTGAGCGTGAACAAAACACTTGGCGGACGGGGGCAAGAAGACGGTGAGAAATAGGGCAGGCGATTGGGCGGGCAATGTCACGCTCCCTTTAGTCCGGGCGCAATGGCACAACCATAGCTGACCAATTCAGAACCTTATGCGGACACAAAAAGCATAACAATGCAATGCACCGGAGCCGCGAAGCCGGGCATTTAGAAATGGACAATCACTCGTCGCGGCCCGGTGATTGCAGACGTTATATCTGTGGTAGGATGCGTTCATGATAGACATAGCCCAGGCCCTTACCGAA
>CALCGM010000120.1 GCA_937900985.1 uncultured Planctomycetaceae bacterium
AGCGTGGTCGCAGGCAGCGGCTGGCCGGCGGTGCTGCCATTGAAGGCATACACCGTCTTGGCGAACGAGGTCGGCGGCACCCGCGACCAGGCGTGGCTGGTGTCCTGCTCGCTCTGTCCGGTGGGCGTGGTGAGGTCAGCGACGCTGATCAGATCGCCAGCGATGGTCACGCTGTTGTCAACAAGATCACCCGGATCGACGAACGCCTCACCCGAAGGCACGTTGCCGGTGTAGGCATCCTGGACCACCGCCTGAAACACGATGCTGCCGGTGGTGCCGGGCGTGAAGAGAGCCGGCTGCGAGGCCAGCGGCGTTCCACCGCTGCCCCCTGTGGGCACCAGCCCACCCACAAGCTGCCCGTTGGAGAAGTTGCGGGTCACCAGCTCATCGGAGACCCGGAAGACCAGCTCGTCTTTGCCGGTTGCCGGATCGAGGTCGACCGTCAGATCAAAGTTGGCAGCGTCGAAGGCCGACGCCGGGCTTGTGCCCAGATGGCCATCGTGGACGGTCAGCGTGGGAGTGCCCGAGAGCACCTGGCCGTCGCCGAGCAGGTCGGTGATCACGACGTTGTCGAAGGCGAAGGCGTCGGAGATCTGGAAGTTGATGGTGTAGGTCAGCACGGCTCCGGGGACGCTCCCGCCGCTGGGGACGGAGACATGCTTCTGCGTGGCGATGCTCTTCGCTGTCAGCGGATGCTCGATGTCGGGATCCCAGACGCCCTCCGGGCCGGTTGTCGGCACGGTCTCTGAGATCGCGATGGCCGGGTCGCGGGTGTCGATCGGTGTCCAGCTGGCGGAGACCGTCGCCTCGTTGGGGATCGCACGGTCATCACCCGACACCGGATCGAGTACCTGGCTGCCGCCGGCATCGACCGTGGGCACGAAGTAGCTGAAGTCGAGGACAGCGTCGGACGTGCTGGTGGTTCCGGTCACGCTGGCGAGCACCCGCTCAAGCAGTCCCCCGGGAACGCTGGTGCTGGGATCGACCGCAGTGCCGGGAACCTCCGTGCCTCCGCTGAGGCTGGCAACGGCGACAAACTGCAGCGTGTCGGGCAGCGTGTCGCTGAAGGTGAGGTCGGTCACGGTCTGGCCATCGGCGATGTCCACCCGCAGCCGAAACTGCTGGGTGAAGTTGGGGCCGGTGGCCGTTTCATATTCGTGGGCCAGGTTTTCCTTGGTGATCCGGTAGAGCTTGGGAGTGAAGGCCTGCGTGGAGGCGGCGCCAACGAGCGGTGGGTCGGCCGTTGGGTTGTCGACGGGATCACCGCCAAAGCGGAATCCGGCCTGGGCGACGACGTCGAGCGGAACGTTGATATCGGCCTTTTCGTCAACTGTCGTGGTGACCACGATGTCTACTGGCGGCTGACCGGGCGTCACGCTGCCCAGGGGCAGCTCAAGCACGACCAGCTGATCGCCCGCCTGGAAGCCGGGAAAGTCGGCAGGCCGGACGATCCTGGGATTGCCGCTGGCATCCTTGGCGAATGGATGCGCGACCCCGGCGGGATCATCGGTGAGCGTGATCACATGGCTGGTGAGTGTCTGCCCCAGGTAGCTCGCGGTGACAAAGCTGATGCCATCATGCTCGTCGCCCGGCGTGCTGCCGTCGCCGAGGCCGTCGGCTCCGGTCGCGGGGAGATAGAGATCGACGTAAGGGCCATAGCCGGTGTCGCTGCCGCTTGCGTTGTCAAATCGCAGGGTGAAGGCGTTCTGCTCGCCGATCAGGGGATCGGTCTCCAGCAGGAGAAAACTTGTGTCTTGGGCCGATGTTGGTGGGTCGTTGGCAAACACCACCATCGGCACCGCATCGAGCACCCGTCGCTGCTCGAGCGCCTCGAGAATTAGCTGCTCGCGCCGCCGTGAAAGCCGCTGAGCTGGAGTTCGCCTGGGCGAGGTTCGCGAAGAGAGCATCCTCGAGCGACGGTTGAGCAGTGATCGAACGACCATGGGTGCAGAAAACTCCCCGGGAAGGCGGCAAACTCCTCCTTGCTGAATACCTCGCCCCTCGGCCGGGGTCAATCAGCCGGCCAGATCGCAACCAGGCAGGGCGTGTCGTGCCGCTGCTGCAGGCAGACGCCGCCGTGGCGACGGGTTTGTCAGCCTAGGCCGACGCCTCTTCCAGGGCGTCGACCACTGCACAGCCGCAGGAGTCGCTCCAGACGTTCACGCTCGTCCGCATCATGTCGAGGATCCGGTCGACGGCGAGGATGATGCCCTGGCTCTCCGCTGGCAGGCCGACCGCCTGCAGGATAATCGCCATCATCACGAGCCCTGCATGGGGGATGCCGGCGGCGCCGACACTCGCGAGCAAGGCCGTGATTGCCACCACGATCTGCTGGGAGAGCGGCAGCATCTCGCCGAAGTGCAGCTGGGCGATGAAGAGCACCGCCACCGCTTCGTAGAGGGCGGTGCCATCCATGTTGATCGTGGCGCCCAGCGGAAGCACAAACGAGGCGGTGCGGTTGCGAACGCCCGCCCGGTGCTCGACGCAGGAGAGCGTCAGGGGCAGGGTGCCGTTGCTTGAGGCGCTGGAGAAGGCTGTCAGCAGAGCCGGCGACATCGCCTTGGCGTAGGCCAGTGGGTTGCGGCGGGCGAAAAACCAGACGATCGCAGGCAGCGTCACCACCGCATGGAAGCCGAGCGCGAGGGCAACGGCGACCATATAAAACGCGAGCGAGCGAAAGACCGCGAGCCCCTGAGTGGCTGTCACCGAGGCCATCAGGAAGAGCACGCCAGCCGGTGCCAGCCGGATGATCGCAGTGGTCATCGCCATCATCACGGCAAAGGCGGTTTCCGCAGCCTTCCTCACGGCAGAGGCGATCTCGCCGCCGGCGAGCATGGCAAAGATCGAGAAACCGATCGTGAAGGCGATGATCGAGAGGAAGTTGGGCTCGACGAGGGCTGCAAACGGGTTTTCCGGGATCATCGCCTCGATCTGCGAGAAAAGCACCTCGCCCAGCCCTTCCGCTGCCACCGGCTCGGCGGCTCCCGCCTGCGGCAGGCCGTTGGCTCCCAGGCCTGGTCGCACGATGTTGACCACCACCAGGCCGGTGATGATCGCCAGCATGCTGGTTGCCAGGTAGTAGCCGAGCGTGCGGGAAAACATGCGACCCAGGCTGGCAGTGCCGCCGAGGCCGAGCACGCCCGAGGCGAGTGAGGTCACGATCAGGGGAACCGCCACCATTTTCAGCAGTCGCAGAAAGAGGCCGCCGAGCCGCTTGAAGCGGTCGCCCCAGCGATGGGCCTGGCTCATGCCCTGCGATACGTAGAGCGAGGCCAGGGCTGGCTCGCTTGCCCGCAACTCCTTCAGCGATCCAAACACCTCGACGCCCTCGGCAGCCCCGTCGGCGTGGCCAACGAACAGCGTGCGGGCGGTCTGGTCGGAGGCGAGCAGCCGAAACTGTGTGCCGTCGGTCGAGTCGGTGATCTCGAGGCGATCGAGGTCGGCCGGAAGCCCCTCGGTGATCACCACTCGTGAGGTGCTGGCGAAGACGTTGAGGCCGACACCGACGGCTCCGCCAACGACCATGCCGATGAGAATCTGCCAGTGGAGGGCGAGCCGAAACATAGGCGATTCACTCTGCCGTGGTGTGGGCGTGGATCTGGGCGAGCACGAGCGGCATGGAGATCATGCCGGAAGCTCGGCTGGCGTGAAACTGGCCGCCGTGAGATGTCTGGTTTTCTTCTTTCAATCGCCCGTCCAGCGGCATTCATAGACCATGCCCGCTCGGGGGTTGATGGCCGACCAGCCCAGGAGGGTGCCATAGGGATGGTCGATCGTGTAGCGGGCGGTCACCGGCTCCGGGGCTTCGTTACTGTCGATCGGATACCGCACAAGCTTGTAGGTGCGGTAGGGATGGTTTTCGGGAAAGAGCATCCAGACAGTGATCAGCTTAGTCTGCTGCTCAAGGAAATAGGGAATCCGCCCCGGCATCGCCTCCTCAAACTCCATCGACGCCCCGATCTCAATCGTCACGGAGGTCTCGACGGAGACCTTCGACAGATCGATATGAAACTCGTAGACGTCGTGCTTCCGGCCAGTGGCGTCGGTTTCGGTCACCCGACGGACTTCCGCCGGTGGCTGGTCAGCTGGGTGGCGAAACTCCACGTTGGTGATCGGCAGGTAGCTCCGCAGCACCAGCGGCCTGCCCTTTTTGGCCTCTTCGGTGAACTTCAGCGAAATGCGGTCGCGGGTGTGGACGCGTCCGCTCGAGAGCGTTCCTTGCGATGAGAAGTCGAGTCCGCGGAGATCGAGGATCCGGCTCCTGGAGAGAATGTCGACATTGCTGAAGTCGGAGGGCGTGGGTTCGGCCGCTTCCTTGACCTCGTAGCGGGTCCAGCCGGCCATCGGGTTACTCTCAACGAGATCGAGCACCAGCCGGATGTCGGGGTCGCCGGCCGCGATCGAGTTGATCACGCTCGTCAGCAGGGCCGCGTGGCGGTGGATGCGGTAGAACCGCACCGGCAGCACCACCAACAGGATCACCGCCACCACGATGTAGAGGTAGGTTGGCCAGTCGCGGAAGTCGAGCAGCGTGGTCCAGACCCGCCGTTTGCTCGACTTGCGCAGCTGTTCGGCAACCCGCACCGGCGTGCTTGTGCCGGCCAGCCGAGCGGTCTTTGCGGTGGCATCGGCAGGAACCGGGGCGTGGCTGGTCGTGCCGATCGTTTCCGCGAGCGAAGAACGGCCGGGAAGTGGCTCCCACGGCGGCCCTTCAAAAAGCTTTTTGATCGACCGCTCGCCCAGGTGCCGCTGGATGCTGCGGGTCACTTCGTAGCCGTGTTCCACCAGCGCGTTGACCTCGAGGTCGGTGAAGGCGTCGAGATCTGTGCGGATCGACGACACCTCCGCCTGCACCACCGGATGGAGGCAGTTGGGATCCTCCTCGGGCTCGATCACATGGGTGACCGGCACGAAGTGGTAGCCATTTTGGTCGCCGAAGTTTTCCCGCTCCAGCTGCCAGACGCGATCCCAGAGAATGTCGGAGGCGCGAATCGACTGGGCAACAAAGCCGAGCGACTCGTCGCCGAGGATCTGAAACGGCTTGCCAGCATCGCTGACGATCACCCGGTCGTAGGGCCGGCCATGATGCTCGGCAAGCCAGGCAAAGGCCCGGGTGCCAAGGTTGTCGTACACGCCTCCGTCGGTGAAGGATTCATCTGGGAAGTTTCCCTCGCGAACGCCCAGGTCGTCGGCCGTGATCGTGACCGGCGGAAAGAAGCCGGGAAAGGCGCTCGACGCGGCGACCACCTTGGCGATGCTGGCCATCCGTCCGGGAATGTGGCGAAAGCGGTCGTGCTCCCCTTCGACTTCTTCGTCGCGGCGTTCGATGAAGAGGCCGTCGCGGTTGAAGACAGCGAGGACGCCGTCGCTGACGTTTGTCGTCAGGATGTGGAGGCCTGGCTTTTCCGGCAGCTCGAACAGCCTTCGGTCGCCGTAGAGAAAATCTTTGTAGTAGTCCTCCAGCAGGGCGTTGGGGGTGAGCCGTCGGCCCTCCCAGCGGCTGAGCTTGGCGAGCCAGCGAAGGCCCAACTGCAGGGGGAGTCGCCGCACGATGTGGTTGCGGACGTCAAACTGCACAAAGCGGATGACCTCGGCCGCAGCCTCCGCAAACTCCTCGTCGCTGCCGGTGTAGCGATCCCAGTTGAGCACCAGGTGCGCCGCCAGGATGCTGCCTCCAGAAACCGACGCGATGTCGCAGACCGTCTGCAGGGCACCCACATCCCGCATGTAGCGGATCACACCGAGATGAAAGAGCGTGGCTCGAAAGCCACCACCAGAGAGGGCAAGGCCGTACTGAAGCATGCAACCTGCGGGGTGCGGGGAATCACGGGCTGGAATGCCGCGGATTCTCGCCCACGAGCCTCACGCGGCACAACAGCGCATCAGCCGTGATGTAGAGCGAACGGCCGTCGTCGCCGAGGGTGCAGTTGGCTGTCGCCTGACCGGTCAGCAGTGTGCCCAGGTGATCGCCCGCGGGCGTGAAGACGAGCACGCCACCGGGGCCTGTCGCAAAGATCGTGCCGTCGGCAGCGACCACGAGGCCGTCGGGCAGCCCCTGCCGACCCTTGGCGAGCTCGCGTGCATCAAAGAACACCCGGCCCTCATCGAGCGTGCCATCGTTGGCCACGGCAAACGCCTTCCAGATCGGCTCAGCCGGATCCGACTGGGCGACGTAGAGGGTTTTCTCGTCGGGCGAGAAGCCGATGCCGTTGGGCCTCGTCATCGTGTCGCACAGCAGCGTCACGTCACCGTCGGTGCCAAGCCGATAGACGCCGCAGATGTCGAGTTCGCGACGCGGGTCGCTGGCCCCCTGCGGCAGGCCGTAGGGAGGATCGGTGAAGTAGATCTCGCCGGAAGAGTGGACGGTGAGGTCATTCGGGCTGTTGAACCGCTTGCCCTGCCAGGCGTCGGCGAGGGTTCGCTTGCCCCCGTCGGGATCGAGCCGGCTGATGCGGCGGTCGCCATGCTCACAGAAGAGGAGGCGTCCTTCGGCATCGATGCCCAGGCCGTTGGAGCCCCGCTCCTTGCCATACTCGTTCGGGCCGGTGAAGCCCGCCGGCTCCATAAAGATGCTCAGGCCTTCTTTGTCGTGCCAGCGGTGGACCCGGTTGTTGGGGATATCGCTGAAGAGCAGGTGGCCGGCCTGCGGCACCCACACCGGGCCCTCCGACCAGGCAAATCCCATCGCCAGCACATCGATCGTGGCTTCAGGAGGGATGATCGCATCGAGCCGCGGATCGAGTCGCTCGATCGAGCCGACCGTCGGGCTTTCGCCGGCCGCAGGCTCAGCAGCCTGGCTGACCGCGAGCGGTGCAGCCGCGGCGGCTGCCAGCACCAAAAACTGCAGGCCATCCCGACAGATCGAGCCGTAGAAAGAGCATCGCCGCATCTTTTCCCCCCCAGACACGTTTCCATTCTTGGTACCGTTTTGCCGGAATCGCCCGTGGGGCGACCGATCCGGCGAAGTCTATCTTGGGGGACGCTTCGATGCGATTGATCACTCGTGTTTCGTGCTGTGCGCTCGTGCTCGGTCTGGCTGGTCTGGCAGCCATGCCACTCTCGGCTGCCGAGGAGAAGGAAAAGAAGGCCCGGGATCCGGCGAAGATGTTCAGCCGTCGCGATGTCGACGGTGATGGCAAGCTGACCTTCGACGAGTTTTCTGCTGGCATGAAAGAGCCCGCACTCGCCAAGGCAGAGCAGCGATTCAAGCGCATCGATGCCGACGGCGACGGCGCAGTGACGCTCAAAGAAATCACCGCTGCGATGAAGAAGGCGGGCGGCAAGAAGGGCAAGTAGTCGCTCTTCGCTGTCTGCCAGGCCTGCGTCCGGCGGCCGTCACCAACGACGGCCGCCGGAGAGGCCGAGCTGCTCGCGACGTTCTCGCATCAGGCGACGGTATTCATCCCGCTGGGCTCGGCCTTGAGGCGAGCCGTTGTCGAGTCGCTGCTTTCGCCATTCGTTCCGCTGCTCTTCGGTCGAGGAGCGTCCGCGGCCCCGGCCCGGACCACCGCCTCCAGGTGGGCCGCCGCGGCCTCCCGCATCGCCGCCTCCACGCGGGCCGCGAGAGCCGCCCTGTGCGTCGCCAGACGACTGCCGCTGAGCCCACTCGGCCCGCCGGGCTTCCCGCTGGGCATCTTCGTCACGGATGCGACGGTCGAGCTCGTTCATCCGCTGGTCCGGAGACATGGCGAAAAACGAGTTGATTTCTGCCCGCTCACGGGCCTCGAAGAGCCGCCCCATTTCGCTGCGGATCTGATCGCGAGAGCCCTCAGGAACCGATCGCATCATTTCAAACATCGAGCCGAAGCTGTCGCCTGAGCCCGAGAAGCTGCCGTTGCCGGATGCGATCTGGTCATAGCGGGCCACCTGCTCGTCAACCGCTTGCCGCAGGGCTCGGACCTCGGCGGGATCCGAAAACACGCCCGCGGCCCAGAGGCCACCGGTGACCAGCAGAGCCAGCAGGGCGAGGATGGCCAGCAGCCGCACCGCCAGCCGTTTGCGGTTGACGGCAGAACGCGAGGCCCCGTTGCGGGAGGCCTCAAAGGCCGGACGCCTCCGCCGATTGAAGGTCGAGACGGTCACCATGGGAAACGACTCCTGCTCGGTCTGCCAGACAGCCACCCGTCGCGGGGGCGTTCGATCCAACGGTCACGCCCGAAAAAGGTTGCGAAGGCCCCAAAACGGTAGACTGCAGCGACTTTTTCAGGGGGGGAAACGATGCTCACCGACGATCAGCTGGCGGCCTACCGGCGGGAGGGATTTGTCATTGCCCGCGGCTTTTTTACCCAGGACGAGATCGGCCTGCTCGGCCGGGCCGCTCGGGAAGACCGCGAGCTCGACCGCCACGCCTTCGGCCGGGCCGACGGAGAAGGGGGCACCGTGCGGCTCTCGCTCTGGAACCATCCCGGTGACGGGATCTACGGGATGGTCGCCCGCTGCGAGCGGATGGTTCGCAGTGCCGAGGCGATCCTCGAAGGCGAGGTCTACCACTACCACTCCAAGATGATCATGAAGGATCCGCTCGTGGGCGGAGCCTGGACCTGGCATCAAGACTACGGCTACTGGTATCGCAACGGCGTGCTCTGGCCGCTGCTGGTGAGCGTTTCCATCGCCATCGATCCGGCCACCCGCGACAATGGCTGCCTGCAGGTGATCCCCCGCTCGCACGAGCTCGGCCGCATCGACCATGTGCAAAGCGGCGACCAGGCGGGGGCCGACATGGAGCGGGTCACTGAAGTGCTCAAGCGGCTGCCGCTGGTGCACTGCGAGATGGATCCGGGCGATGCCATCTTCTTCCATCCCAACCTGCTCCACCGCTCCGACATGAACCGCTCGGAGCAGCCGCGGTGGTCGATGATCTGCTGTTACAACGCCGCTCGCAACGATCCCTACAAAGACTCGCACCATCCCCGCTACACGCCCCTCGACGTCGTGCCCGATGGCCAGGTGCGAGACGTGGGCTCGCGACGGTTTGCCGATTCCTCCGCCGACGTCGCCTGGCTGCATGCGGAGGAGGACCACTCGGCCAAAGTGGCCGCACCCGAGGCAGACGCATGAGCGAACATCTGCCGCCGCTGCCGATGGATCGCACGCCTGCAATCGGCTGCATCGGCGCGGGCTTCATCATGGCCGACTGCCATCTGCCGGCCTATCGAGCGGCGTCGCTGAATGTGCGGGCGATCAGCTCCCGCCGTGAAGCCGCGGCACGAGACGTGGCAAAGCGGCACGGGATTGCGGTGGTGCACCCCGACGTCACCAGCCTGCTCGACGACCCCGCCCTCAGCGTCATCGACATCGCCGTGCCCCCCGATGTGCAGCCCGAGATCATCCGCGAGGCCTGCAGGCGCCCTCACCTCCGTGGCATCCTCGCCCAGAAGCCGCTGGCGGGATCGTGTGCGGAAGCGGCGGGTCTGGTGCGGGCCTGCCGTGAGGCCGGCAAAACGCTCGTCGTGAATCAAAACATGCGCTCCGACCACGCGGTCCGCAGCTGCGGCAGGCTGCTTGCCCGCGGTGAACTCGGCGAGCCGGTCCTGGGCACGATCGAGATGCGGGCGATCCCACACTGGATGGACTGGCAGCAGCGGCAGGGCTGGGTGACGCTGCGGATCATGTCGATCCACCACCTCGACACGCTCCGCTTCTGGTTTGGTCAGCCGCGACGGATCTTCACCGCCGTCCGCCCCGATCCCCGTACGAGCCTCCGCTTCGCCCACACCGACGGGATCTGCGCCTCCACGCTCGAATACGACGGCGGCCTGATCTGCACATCGCTGGAAGATGTCTGGGCCGGGCCCGCCCAGGAAGGCGCTGAGGCCGACTGCTTCGTGCGGTTTCGCGTGGAAGGCACCAACGGCCTTGCCCTGGGCAGCATCGGCTGGCCAGCCTGGCCAGAGCGGGTTCCCTCCACGCTCGACGTGTCCACCACCGCTGGCGGCTGGCAGAAGCCCCGCTGGACCGAGAGCTGGTTTCCGGATGCCTTCATCGGGCCGATGGCGGAGCTGCTTCGGGATCTCGAAGGGACCGAGCCGGCGGCCTGCACCGGTGAAGACAACCTGCTGACGATGGCCCTGGTGGATGCGGCCTACCGCTCGGCGGAGGAGCATCGGGCGGTGGATCCGGCGGAGATCCTGGCTGAGGCGGGTGTTGGGTGAGCCTGCTGGGGCACGTACACTCAATCGGCCGATAAAAACGTGTGTGGTCGATGGTCTTGACCCAAGAAGCCGAGGAGACGTGTCGATGCTCACAGTGCTTGGTGGACAGCCTGGCGGTCGCCGGATGTGTGATGGGCTCGCGCGGCGGCAGTTTCTGCGGATCGGATCGCTGGCCGGGCTTGGCGGGGTGGCGGGCTTGTCGATGCCTGAGCTGCTGCGGGCCGAGGCGGCTGCGGGGTCGCGGCAGAAGTCGGTGATCATGATCTTCCTGCCGGGGGGACCGCCGCATCAGGACATGGTCGATCTCAAGCCCGATGCGCCCTCGGAGGTTCGCGGCGAGTTTCGCCCGATCCCCACCAATGTGCCGGGGATCGAGGTCTGCGAGCTGATGCCGCAGCTGGCGAAGATCACCGACAAGCTGGCGATCGTGCGGTCGATCGTGGGATCGACCGGGGCCCACTATTCGTTTCAGTGCATGACCGGCCGCAGCGACCAGCGGCAGCCGCAGGGAGGCTGGCCGGAGTTTGGCTCGGTGGTGGCAAAGCTCAAGGGGGCCACCTCGCCCGCCGCGCCGCCCTACGTCGGCCTCTCGCCCCGCATGCAGCACACGCCCTACAACTCAGGCTATCCCGGCTTCCTCGGCCCGGCCTACGCCCCCTTTCAGCCCAACGGCGACGGCAAGGGCGACCTGGTGCTTAACGGGCTCACCCTCGAGCGGCTCGGCGATCGGGGCCGGCTGCACCAGGCCCTCGACAGCTTCAACCGCTCCGTCGACACCACCGGGTTGATGGAAGGGATGGACGCCTTCCAGCAGCAGGCCTTCGGTGTGCTCACCTCGAGCGATCTCGCCGATGCCCTCGATGTGTCGAGGGAGCCGCAGGCCGTTCGTGATCGCTATGGCTACGGCACGGAGAAGCATCAGGGCGACGGGGCCCCCCGGCTGATGCAGCAGTTTCTCGCAGCCAGGCGGCTCGTCGAGGCGGGCGTGCGGTGCGTGACAATCAGCTACAGCTTCTGGGACTACCACGGCAACAACTTTGGCAACTGCCGGGCCAACATCCCCGACCTCGACCAGGGCCTCTCCGCCCTGATCGAAGACCTCCACGACCGCGGCCTCTCCGATGATGTGACCGTGATCGCCTGGGGTGAGTTTGGCCGCACGCCGCAGATCAACAAAGACGCCGGCCGCGACCACTGGCCGAATGTGTCGTGTGCGTTGCTCGCCGGCGGCGGGCTGAAGACCGGCCAGGTGATCGGCGCGACCGACCGCAAGGCGGGCGAGGTCGTGGAGCGGCCCGTGCGGTTTGAGGAGATCCACGCCACGCTCTACAACCGGCTGGGCATCGATCACCTGCAGACGGTCCGTGATCTCACCGGCCGGCCGCAGTATCTCACCGACCATTACCAGCCGGTGGCCGAACTGATCTGACGTCAGCGACCGCGGGGCGGGCGGGCCTCCTCCACCGCTGGGACGGCCGCTGCTTTTTTGGGCGTCACGTGGCCAAACATCAGCCCTCCCACAGCGTCGTGCTGCCAGGTGCCGGCATAACGGTCGCCGTGAAAGAGCACGCGGGCAGAGAACGTTCCCATGCCGGGAATCGTGATCTCATCGAGGGTGATCACGGGCGTCGTGCCGGCCCACTTCACCGCCACCGGCACAGGGACGGTGGCATCCACGTCGCCGTAGCGGATCCGCGAGGTGATCAGCCACAGGTCGCCGCCAAGCTGCGTGGCCGATGAGATCTCGTACGACTCTTCGCGGGGCGGCTTGGCCGGCGCGTCGTCGCCAGCCGGGCGGTCGACGGTGAAGCTGCCCGTCATCGTGGCGCCGGTGAGCAGTGTGGCAAAGCCTTGATTGAGCGACGCCTGTTTCGCAGCAGCGGCTTCGGCCTGGGAAATCGGTGTCGGCTCAGCCTCGTCCGGCGGGGCTGCCTCTGCGGCATGCGGCAGAGAGCAGACGGCAATCAGGCAGAGCGTGGCCAGCAGGCCAGCGGCCATCTGCGGGAGCGTTGGGGCAGAGCGGGGGGCGAGGCAGGGCATCAGTGGGCTCCTTCGGTGCGGCTGGCGGTGGTCCAGGCTGAAACGGCGGAGGATGAGATTCGTGTTGAACCGATGCCGTGAGGATCGACGACAGCGGTCGACCACCGCATGATACTGCCGGGCGAGCCATCAGGCGGAGGCTGCCCCACCACGAAAGCAGAGGGTCTGAGAATGCGAGTGTCGGAAACCTGGCGGCGGCGATCATGGCTGGTGGCGGTGGTGGCGATGGTCAGTGTTTTCGGCAGCGGCTCGCCATGTGCAGTCGCTCGCCAGCCGGCTGCCGCCGAGCCGGTCGTGGTGATGAGCTTCAACATTCGCTACGGCACGGCGAACGATGGGGAGAATGCCTGGCCGCATCGCCGCGACCGGGTGATCGACTGCATCCGCTCAGCCGATCCCGATCTGCTTGGCACCCAGGAGACGCTGGCCTTTCAGCGGGATGAGCTGGCAACAGGGCTGCCGGGCTACGCGTGCGTGAGTGCCGGCCGCGACGATGGGGTGGAGGCCGGCGAGATGGCGGCCCTGTTTTATCGAGAGACCCGGTTTGAGCGGATCGACGCGGGCCACTTCTGGCTCTCGCCCACGCCCGAGGTCGTCGGCTCCAAAGGCTGGGATGCGGCCCTGCCGAGAGTTGCCAGCTGGGTGCGGCTTCGCGACCGGCAGCGGCCTGAAGGTGGCGAGCTCCTTTTTCTCAACACCCACTTCGACCACCGTGGCAGTCAGGCCCGCCTGGAGTCCGCCCGACTGATCCGTCGCTGGCTCAGCGAGCATGCGGCCGACTGCCGCGTGGTGGCCTCGGGTGACTTCAACGCCGCTGAGGGAAGCGAGCCGTATGACGCCCTCTTCGGTGAGCACGCAGCAAGCAAGGAGTGGCGGCCGCTGCCGCTGGTTGACACGCTCCGAGCTGCCAAGCCGGTTGCCAGCGACGACGAAGGCACGTTTACCGGCTTCGATGCCAAGCAGGTTCGCGGCGGACGGATCGACTGGATTGGCGTCTCGACCGACTGGCAGGTGCGGTCGGCCACGATCGATCGCTCGAGCCACGACGGCCGCACCCCCAGCGATCATGCGGCCGTGATCGCGGTGCTGGCACCGCACGTCACGCGAGGCCAGCCTTGAAAAACATCCGCCCTGAGAGCCCGCTGCCAGCCGGGGCTTGCCGGGGAGCATGGGGGCGTGCGAGGGTGTCGCCATGAATCCGTCCGACAAGCCCCCTGAGTCTGCGGCCGACGCCTCGACGCCAGTCGCGGATGCCAGCCTGGGCCTGTTGGCCACCCGCAACGCCCGGCTGTTCATGGCGTTCCGCATTCTCTTCAACGTGCGGTTCTACTACCCCGTCTTCATGATCCTGTTTCTCGACTTCGGGATCACGCTCGAGCAGTTTGGCCTGCTCAACGCCGCCTGGGCAGCGGCGATCGTGCTCTTGGAGGTGCCCTCAGGGGCGCTTGCGGATCTTGTCGGCCGCAAGCGGCTGCTGGTGGCTGCGGGCGGGCTGATGGTGGTGGAGATGCTCGCTTTGTGTCTGGTGCCCGTGCCGTCGGCCTGGGTTTTTCCGGCGCTCTTGCTCAACCGCATCGTCAGCGGCATCGCGGAGGCCTTCGCCTCGGGGGCTGATGAGGCCCTCGCCTACGACTCGCTCGTGGCCGCCGGACGGGCGGACGAGTGGCCGCGGGTGCTGGAGCGGCTGATGCAGGTGGGGGCCTTTGTGACCATGGCCGGCATGGTCACCGGAAGCCTGCTCTACAAGCCAGGCCCGCTCAACACGCTCGCTGCTGCGGTGGGCCTACCAGCCACGCTCACTGAGGCCGACACCTTTCGCCTGCCGGTCTGGCTGACGCTGGGTTCGGCGCTCGGTGTGGTCGTCGTGACGCTCGCCATGCGGGAGCCGCCGCGGGAGCAGCAGCCGTCAGCGGCCGGGCTCTTGGCTCCGTTTCGCCAGACGGCGGCCACCGGCTGGTGGATCCTCGCCCATCCGCTGGTGATGGTGGTGATTCTTGCCGGCGTGCTCTTTGATCAGCCGATTCGGCAGCTGCTGGTCGTCTCCAGCGAGATCTATCGTCAGATCGAGATTCCCGAGCCGGCCTTCGGCTTCGTCGCCGCCGGCACCGCGATCCTCAGCCTGGTGGCGGCTGGGCCCATCCGGCGGCTGGCCATGGAGACCACGCCGCTGCGCAACTTTCTTGTGATCGCGGTGGTGACGACCGCGGGGCTGGTGGGAACCGCCTGTTTCGTGCCCTGGTGGGGTGTGGTCTTCTCGATGCTGCTCTCGCTGACGATGCGGATGCTGATGTTTCTGCAGAGTCACTACCTCAATCAGCTCGTCGGCTCCGATCGCCGCGCGACGGTGCTGAGCTTCCGAGGGCTGGCGATCAACGTCAGCTACGGCGTGATGAGCCTGGTGTTTTCGGCGGCCGTCGCCGCAGCCGAAGTAGCGGGCCTCGCCGCAGCCGACTCGGCTGCAACGACCGAGCAGCCGGCCTTCCGGTTCGTGGTCGGCCTCCTGCCGGTCTACTTCCTGATCGCCACGGGGCTGTTTGTCGGAGGCGTGGCCTGGCTGGTGCGGGATCGTGACGGTCTCCGCCGGCCCGGCGGTTTCGCTGATGGTGGCTTGGAAAGGTGACTGGAAACGGCAAGAATCCCCACTGGGACCAGAACACAACAACGCAGTCTGACACGGGCTGCACGGAGAGAGGTGAGGCATGGACTACGACGTTGAGGACGACGCTGCTGAGTCGCAGGTGGTGGCAGACGACTACGCGCAGGTGGCTCCTGAGCCCCGCGAGGCATCGGACGAGCCGGCCGAACCTGGCAAGATCAACAAGAGCGCCGAGATTCGCGCCGAAGCCAGCCGCTTGATCGACGCAGGCCACAAGCCACGCCCGGTTGAGATCGTCCGAACGCTCGAAGAGCGGGGCATCACGGTGGCTCCGGCACAGGTCTCGATCGTGCTCAAGAAGATGGGGGTGCAGAGCCGCACCCGGCGGGCCAAGACAGCCTCGGCCAAGCCGCCACAGCGTCCGTCGCTGCCGCCGGTTCCAGAGAAGCCGCTCTCGGCTCCGCCTGTCGTTGCCAATCGCCCGCAGTTCGCGGCTTCAGGCGAGGCGGCCTACACGTTCGAGCAGCTGCTTGCCGCGAAGGCCTTCGTGGAAGAAGTTGGCACGCCGCGGCAGGCGATCGAGCTGCTTGAGGCGTTGGATCGGTTGCTGCAGTAGGGGTCGCTCGGGGTGAGCCCAGGGCTGTCCCTCCGGACGCTCACTGCGGGCCATCCAGGCCCTCGCTCGCTCGGATATCCGC
>CALCGM010000121.1 GCA_937900985.1 uncultured Planctomycetaceae bacterium
CAGCCCGCGAATCGAGCCGCAGGCCCGACTCGGCGGCGTCGGCACCGTGGCATGCGACACACTTTGTCGCCAGCACACTGCGAGCAGGCTGCCAGGCATCATCTGCTCGCAGACGTGCGCAACCGAACTGCGTCGCTAGAAAAAGAATCACGGTGAAAGAAAAAGCGATCGCCAGCCGCATGGCGTCCCCCATGAAAAGCGTTGATCCTCTTCATTTTATCCTCTCCGGCATTTCGACGTGCCTCTCTCGCCTTGGCTCTGGGCTGGTTGGGCGAGTCAGTGAGTCTTCCACTACATCGACCCATCGGCAGACAGCGGAACCCAAGGTGACTCCGGTCGTTTGTGTCAATGGGAAGCCGGTGGATGCGGAACGCAGAAGCCGAAAATCCCACACGCGGTCTTTGCCTCCCTGTGGACGATGCGGTACACTAGAGGCTTAGACGGGGGAGATTCTCTCTAAAGAGGGAGTCTAGAAATGGGAGTTTCTACGATACGAAGTGGGTGATCCCAAAATGTTGGGCTTGGGGCATTCTGGGCCGTTCTTTTGCCCTGCTTTTTACTTTTCATGAAGGGTTTTCTCATGCTTTTTTCATTTACGACCCTCAGGCGAGGCCAGCGGCCGCTAAAGGGCTTTACGCTCGTTGAACTGCTTGTGGTGATCGCCATTATCGGCGTGCTTGTCGGGCTTCTGCTTCCTGCTGTTCAGTCAGCACGTGAGGCGGCCCGCCGAACCAGTTGCATGAACAACATGAAGCAGATCGGTCTCAGTTTTCAAAACTACCATGACACGAAGAAAAGTTTTCCGGCTGTCGCCAAGTTTGGCCAGGATGGTCCGGGAAAGCCCGGGCCTCAGCAGGCCGCTCATTACACCTGGTGTTTCTATCTGCTGCCTTTCATGGAGGAGCAGGCAGCTTACGATCAGACTGATCAGACCCTTCCTGCTTGGGGGCAGAATATTGTTGGCTATCGCGCGCAGGCATTTCTGTGCCCCTCGGATGGCGGCACGAACCAGCCAGAGGACACTCATGGCATCGCCGTCAGCCACTATGGGGCAAACGGTGGCTGGCATTGGTGGAATGGATCCGTCGCTCCAGGTGGCAAGCTGCCTCCAGGGGTTGACTATCAGGGCGTTTTCACGGGAGATCGCGCCAAGACGATCGCCCAGCTGAAGGATGGCACGTCGAAGACAGTGATGATTGCCGAGACAAGCTCGACTGGCTACAAGCCCGTTCGTGACCCTTGGATGAACAACAACGCGGGTGTGCCGCGGCTCACAGGCGGTGAGCAGGTGTTCCGCTGTGCTTTCCTCGGTGTGGGGGTGCACGGAATCTGTTGTGAGTCAGGCGCCTACAACAGGCCTGACAACTCGGGTGTTATGAGCGCGTCATGGTTTCGGGCAGGTCCCCACTCATACATGCCCTACTACATCAATGCCTGGGGGATCAACAGTGAGTGGCCAGGAGCGGGTGGCAATCATCCGGGCTTGATCGGTGTCGCCATGGGCGATGGCTCGTCGCGATTTGTCCAGGTTGACGTCGATTACAAGATCTGGTGCGACTTGAATGGAACGCAGGATCGGCAGTCCTCGTCAGATTTGTAAGCCCCCTTTGAAAGGTTGAGCATGAGTAAGTGGGTTCTCCTGAGTGTTTTGCTGTTCTCGGTTGTGGCTGTGGGATGCGGTGGAGGTGGGAAAGAGCCCGAGCCTGATCCAAACTTTACGCCAACAACTAACCCCAGTGACCTGACGATACCGGATCAGCTGAAGAAGCCCGGGAACTGATCTCAGATCAGAAGTCACATTGATTCTGCAAGGAGGGCCAACGGCACCATGCCGCTGGCCCTCCCGTTCTTTTATTGGCGTGTGGTGGTGAGTTTCGTGTCGCGATCCCTGCAGAAAGATCGACAAGCGGGCGAACATAGCGGAGACGCCGTGTTGAGGAGATGTCCGAGCTGGGAGGATGTCTCCTATCTCAACACCGCAGCGGAGGGGATTCCGCCGCCGTGTGTGGCGGAGGCGCTGGCAGCCTATGCGGCCGACAAGCAGCTGGGGATGGACGGCCGGCTGCGGCATGAGGCCCAGTGGGATGAGCTGCGGGAGGCGGCGGGCGACCTGTTTGGCCTAACGGCGGAGGAGATCGGCATCTGCTCCTGCGCTTCCGAAGCCTTCAATCTTGCTGCGATGGCCTTGCGGCTGCAGGAGGGCGACGAGGTTGTGATCACCGACCTCGACTTCCCGGCCGGCGCCACCCCCTGGCTCCAGGATGCCTGCCCGGCCACGGTCAGGCTCTGGAAGGCGCGGGAAGGCGGGCTTCGCGTTGACGACCTGGTGCCTCTCCTGGGCCCGAAGACACGGCTGGTGACGGTGTCGCTGGTGAGCTTCTTCAACGGCTTCATGCTGCCGCTCTCCGAGGTGATCGAGGCGGTGCGGCGCGGCAGCGACGCGCTCGTGGCGGTGGATGTCACGCAGGCGGCGGGGCGGGTTCCGCTCTCGCTTGCGGGCGTCGATCTCATCGTCAGCAGCACGCACAAGTGGCTGCTGGGGAGCCATGGCGGAGGGCTGGTCGGCGTGCCGGCGGCTCGAGCGCAGGAGTGGACAGTGCCGGCTGGCGGCTGGTTCAACCTGGCCAATGCCTTTGAGGCCGATCGCTTTGAGCGAACCATCACCAGGCCGGGGGCTGCCAGCTTTTCGGTGGGCATGCCCAACTACCCGGCGGTGTATGCCGTCAACGCAGCGGTGCGGTATGTGCAAGGGATTGGCGTGGAGGCGATTCAGGCCCACGCCCGGCCGCTGACAGAAGCCTGCCTGGAGGCCGTGGCGGCCGAAGACGTCGACCTGCTCACGCCCCGCGAGCCCGAGCATCTCGCCGGCATCCTCGCCTTCCGGCATCCCAAGGCCGAGGCACTCCACCGCTTCTTGCACGACCGCGACATCCACATCATGGCCCATGCAGGCCGCCTGCGGGTGGCGATCCACGGCTACAACACCGCGGCAGACATTGAGCGATTTCTGGCCGTGCTCCGCGAGGCGCTGGCCACTGTCTGAACTCGGCGTGCGTTACGGCAGCACGTCGAGCACCACCGGCAGCGAGCACTGGCCGCCGTCGTCGTTGGCTCGCAGATGGAAGAGCCGCCGGCCGGGCCGGGCAACGGGTGAGGCGGTGATGAAAAACTCCCGCTCGGTCTGCCCCTCGACAATCATCAGGCCGTTGAGGCCGATGTTGTCGACAAACACCCCGTAGGGCAGGTTGCGGCCAGAGTCTTCGGTGCCAAAGGAGATCCGCCCGCCGAAGTCATGCCGTTCGGCGACCACGCGGGCCGTGAGGGTCTCGCCCGGGTGAATCGTGAAGTGGGGAACGCTCTGCCTGGCCTCGGCAACGGGTGCCGTGCTGCCCGTCTCGGTGATGGCGACGGTCAGCTTCGCAGCAGGCCCGAGCTGGAGGTTGCCCAGCGTGCCGAGCTCGACCGCGGCAGGAGCAGCCGTTTCGTCTGGGGCAACTGCCGTGGCGACCACCCGCACGGCCGTGTCGGCTTCGTCGCTGGGATCTGCCGCATCCGCTGCTGCTGAGAGAACACCGAAGGCCCGCAGCTGCCCCTCTTCAATCACGACGGGCCCGTGGAACGTGAAGCCCGCCGGCAGTTTCTCGACGTTGATCTCGATCGCCCCCTCGAAGCCCTCGAGCCTCGTGGCGGTGAACGTGAGCTCGCGGCCGCTGCCTGGGCTGACCTGCGGATTCTTGCCGCCGACCGCCACGCTGAACGAGGGAGCCGGGCTGCGGATCGTCAGCGTGTAGCGGAAGTCGTCGGGACGGGATGCGGAGCCGAAGCCACGGGTGTCGCGGAGACGCACGACATACGCACCGTCAGCCGGAATCTCCACGATCAACTGTGAATCGTGGCCCAGCCTGCCCTGAGGATCGTCGTCATTCTCATAGGGAATGTCGAAGACCGGCAGGCCGTTGGCCTCGGCCGGAGCACCCGGCGGCAACGGCTTCACAATCCAGGCCGGCTCACCAAGGGCATGCGTCACCGCCGTGGTGCCGAAGAAGGTGTGTCGCCGGCCAAAGCCGGGGTAGACGAGAAAGCCCGAGTCGGGGCCCCGTGGGTAGAGCCAGAGCCGGCTGACCTCACCGCCCGCGTAGAGGTATTCGTCAAGCTCCATCTCACGCCAGTTGTGCAGCCGGAAGTCGCCCGACTGCGTGGAGTCTTTCCCTCGGAAGGTGAACCAGGAATCGCGGACTGCCTGCAGGCGGACCCGGGGCACAGGCTCACCATTGTCGTGCAGCAGTTCGAGCCGTGAGTCGAGCTGCGACTTCGACCGCGCCGCCTCCACGTCGAGCAGCAGCATCTGCCCAGCCGCGGCGGTGAAGCGGAAGCAGTCGCTGTCTCCCTCGCGGTTCATCGAGCCTGTGATGGAGGCGGGCAGGCCGACTGTTTCGGCGTCGGCCGGCGTGTCGTTAGGCTCGGCTTCGGCATGGGCGATCGGCTCACCGGTGAGCGGCTCGGCCACGGCGACGGCCTCACGCGGCGTGACGGCGTCGGCAGCCGGCCCGCCCGCTTCGCCGGCATCGATGATCGCCAGCGACCCGTCCATGCGACCGGCCAGAAAACGCGACTCCTGCCAGGCGGCCAGCGACGAGAGCATGTCGGGCTGCGTTGCGAGCGTTGCGGCACGCTCAAGCGACGGCAACGTCCACGCGGTCAGCGAGGCGTCTTCCGCAGACGAGATCAGCTGCGATCCGTCGTCGGAGAGTGCCAGCGACGTGATCGGGCTCTCGTGGGCAAAGCGGGCATGCAGCTGCGGGTTGACTGTTGGCTCGCTCAGCGAGGCAAGCTGCCAGACATGAATCCGCTTGTCGCGGCCGGCAGCGATCACCCGCGAGCCGTCGGGGGTGAAGAGCACGGTGTAAACGTCGCCCTGCGGCTGGCTGAGGGTGTCGAGCCGTTGGCCGTCGGCGACCCTCCAGAGCTTGACGGTCTCATCGCCGCTCGCCGAGGCGAGCATGCCCCCAGCTGGATGCCAGGCGAGATCGAAGACGGCGGCGTTGTGGACGTCGATTTCGCGGAGGAGCGAGCCGTCGGCAACGTTCCAGAGCCGGATCGTGCGGTCGTAGCCTGCCGTCGCCAATAGGGAGCCGTCGGGTGAGAGTTCGGCGTCGTAGAGCAGGTCACGGTGGCCGGCAAAGGCCATCAGCAGCTTGCCCGAGACGGCATCTCTGAGCTCTGCCTGCCCGCTGAGCCCGGGCGTGCCGCCGGCCAGCACGAGCCGCTGGCCGTCGCCAGTGAAATGCACCGCCGTGACCTTGCCCGGAAGGTCGCCAAGCGACAGCACGCCGTCGGCATCGGAGGCAACCGGCAGGCCGTCGGGGCCCACAGGGGCGATCTCGACAGAGCGGCCGCGGGCCACGGCCAGCCGGCTGCGGTCGGGGGAGTAGGCCACCGCGGTGACCGGCTGGCTGCCGCTGCTGCCGGGGAGGTCGGGCACAACCAGGCCCATCGAGAGCGGATGATCTTCAGCCGGAGGCACGCCGCCTGCAGCGATCCAGTCTCGCAGGCGTTGCACCTCGGCTTCGCTCGGCTGCGGATGATTGATTGGCGGCATGTGGTCGTCGCCTGTGCTCTCGATCCGCTGGAGCAACACCGAGGCGGCTGGATTGCCAGGCACGACCGTGTCGCCCTGGCCATCGCCACCACGCCGCAGGCTGGCGAACGTCTCCACAGAAAAGCCACTCTCCGGCTCGGCGTCGTTGTGGCAGCCGACGCAGGAACCCCGCAGGAGTGGCAGCACAGCCTCTTCGTAGCTGGGGCCAGCTTCGGCGGCCGACACCTCAGCCGAGGTGATGTGGGCGACGGTGAGTGCCAACAGAAAAAAAGCAGGCAGCATTCGCATCAGTCGGTTCTCGCGGGCGGCGGCGGGCGGCAGCCGTGGGGGCGGGGATCAGTGGCGGAAAAGAAACTCCCGGCTCGTCAGCAGCGACCAGTAGAGGTCTTCGACGACGGCTCGTTTCTCCTCGGGAGCCGCGTCGGTGAGCATGGTGAGAAACGGCTGCTTCTCCTCGTCGGTCGGGTAGCGGGAGAGGGTTCGCAGCCAGGCGTCCTCAATGATCGCCTCGTTCGTCGGCTCCGTGGCGAGCAGCTGCGTGATGGAGCCATGCTTCGAGGCGAGCTTGTCGTTGAGGGTGGAGCCGTTGGAGAGATGCAGCACCTGCACCAGGCTCGGCTGGTTCGACCGCTCACACTCACAGGTGATCTCGCGATCGTTGCGGCCGAAGGTCTCCAGGAAATAGTTTTTCACGGCGGAGTCGGAGAGCTCCAAGGCTCGGGTGCCCGCCCCGTAGGCATCGACCTTCTGAGTGGAGCCATCGTTGAGGGCGATCTCGGTGTAGCTGTCGCGGACACCGGTGACGTCGGAGATCGCGTCGCTGAGCACCTCGGCCATCAGCCGGGTGGGATAGGCACGGGCAAACCAGAGCCGATCCCCCTTGTTTTCCGGCAGCACCTGGCTGCCGCGACGGTAGGTCTCCGACAGCAGGATCAGCCGCATCAGGGCCTTCAGGTCGTAGCCGTGCTCGGCGGTAAACGTGGCCAGGGCCGTCAGCAGCGTGTCGTTGCTCGCCGGGTTGGTCGCCCGCAGATCATCAACCGGATTGACCAGGCCAATGCCAAAGAAGTTGGCCCACACGCGATTGGCAATCGAGCGGGTGAAGTAGGGATTGTCTGGCGAGGTCAGCCAGGCAGCGAGGGCCTCGCGGCGGTCAGCCGGGCTGTCGGGATCGAGGGGGACGCCGTCGAGCGGAGCGGGCGGCAGGGCGCGTCCGGTCCGCGGCTGGAGGAGGTCGCCGCGGGGCTCCACGTAGAGGGTGCGGACGCCATCGCCGTTGCGGGCATCGCCTCCCCAGCCTTTGGCCCGCACCCGTGCGAAGAGATTGGCGAACGCGTAGTACTGGTCGTTGGTCCATTTCTCCAGCGGGTGGTTGTGGCACTTGGCACACCCGATCGAGAGGGAGAGGAAGGCTTGGCTCGTGTTCTCCGCCATCGTCTCAGGATCCTGATGGACGGCGAAGAAGTTGGTCGCCCCGTTCTCCACGCTCGAGCCCGTGGCGGTGATCGCCTGACGAACCAGCTCGTCCCAGGGCATGTTTTCGGCCACACGGTCGCGGATCCACGACGCATAGGCTTCCACCGCAGCCGGCCGCAGGGCCGATCCGGTCACCAGAAAGATGTCAGCCCACTTGTAGCTCCAGTAGTCGACAAACTCAGGGCGGGCGAGCAGGAGGTCGACGAGCCGCTCCCGCTTCTTCGGCGCGGTGTCGGCGAGGAAGCCGCGAACCTCCTCAGGCG
The DNA here is from genome assembly GCA_937900985.1 of uncultured Planctomycetaceae bacterium. Taxonomy (GTDB): domain Bacteria; phylum Planctomycetota; class Planctomycetia; order Pirellulales; family UBA1268; genus M30B53. The sequence continues at coordinate 7,339 of CALCGM010000121.1, forward strand.
TTGGCAGCCGGCCGATCGTGTCGAGAAAGGCCCGGCGAAGAAAGGTGGCGTCGTCGCAGGGGGGCGAGGGGGCCAGGTGCAGCCGCTGGAGCTGCTCGAGGACGAGTTCGTCGATCAGGTTGGCCCTGGGCGCCGCCGCGAACGTCTCGGGGGGAATCGCATTGGGGAAGGCCGCAGTCACCCTGCCGACAGCAATCTGTGAGGAAAACCAGGCGGTGATCGCGCCGCTGCCGTGTCCGAGCGCCGTGGCGAGGCCCTCGCTGGAAACGCTTGCCACGGTCGCGTCGGTGGAGGTGAAGCGGGCCCAGCGGGTGACATCGCGGCTGGAGCCATCGCTGTAGCGGGCCGTCACCTGAAAAGCCACTTCTTCACCGGGAGCGAGCATCGCCTCAGCGGGCTCAATGCTGATCGACGCAAGCGACCGTTCGCCAGCCCGGGGGCCGGGGCAGCCGGCGGTGATCCAGGAGGCCAGCAGCTGGTAGTCGTCACTGCCCACGTCGAGCCGCTTCCCGCCTTTGTGGGGCACCGCCATCGTGGGCTTGGTCAGCAGCAGGCTCGTGGCGGGCTTGGCCAGATCGACGCGGCGGCCGAGGGCCTCCCGCGTGATGGCGAGGTGGTCGCTGGCCGGATCGTAGCCGAAGAGCGAGAGCCGGAAGCCAGCCTTGCCAGCAAGCGCTCCATGGCAGCCGCCACCGTTGCAGCCGGCCTTTGAGAGGATCGGGACGATGTCGTTGGTGAAGCTGACATCGGCCGCAGGCTCATTCCCCCGAGCGGCAGCGGACGCGCCGATCAGCAGCACCGCGAGCAGCAGTGGCAGCGAGCAGTGCCGCGGTCGATGGTCACGGGCAACGCGGTCCATGAAGTTTCTCCATCAGTGATCAGTGAAGGCAGAGCTGGTTTCAGTGATTGAGCTCGTGGATCGTCTGGCGGTCAGGCTCGGCACGGGCTCGTGCGATCCTCACGCGAACAGCTCACGGATCGGCTCGGTGCCGAAGTCGGTCAGGGCGAACGGTCGGCCAGCCGGTCCGTCGAGGTGGCTGGTGTGGTCGAGGCCGAGGCTTTCAAAGATCGTGGCCACGATGTCGCCAGGTCCGACGGGCCGCTCTGCAGGGAAGCCCCCCACGGTGTCGCTTGCGCCGACCACGCGGCCGCCTGCCACACCGCCGCCAGCGAAGCTGCAGCTGAAGCACTGCGGCCAGTGGTCGCGGCCGCCGGCCGGGTTGACCTTCGGCGTGCGGCCAAACTCGCAGAGCGTGGTCACGAGCGTGTCGTCGAGCATGCCACGACCCACGAGGTCTTCCAGCAGCGCCGAGTAGGCCTGGTCGTACATCGGGCAGACGATGTCTTTCATGCCCTCGATCGAGGTGAACGGCTTGGAGCCATGGATGTCCCAGGTGATCTCGTCGAACACCGTTAAGAAGGTGTTGACCGTCACGAATCGCACCCCGTTTTCCACCAGCCGCCTCGCAAGCAGGCAGCACTGCCCGAAGCGATTCATGCCGTACCGCTCTCGGACATGCGTGGGCTCTTTGGAGAGATCAAAGGCTTCGCGGGCCTGGGTGCTCGTCATCAGCCGGTAGGCGGTCTGGAAGTTTTCATCGAGCAGCCGCGCGTCTTCGCTGGCCTCAAACTCGTCGGCCGCCTGTTCCACGATGCTCCGCATGGACCGCCGCCGCTCGAGCCGGGCCATGCCGATCTGATCGGGAGGCAGCAGGTCGGGCACGCGGAAGTCGGGCTTGGAGGGATCGGCCATCAGCGCGAAAGGGTCGTAGGCCTTTCCCAAGAAGCCTCCCGCCTGGCCGTTGGGGAGGTTGCCGCCGCCGCGGCCCATCAGCTCTGGCAGCACGACAAAGGGGGGCAGGTCGGTGCGACGACCGAGGAGATACGACGCGACGCTGCCGGCGTGGGGGGTGTGGATGCCTCCCGTAAACCGCCGACCCGTCTGCAGCATCTGCCAGCCGGCATCGTGAACGGCCGCCCCAGCGTGGTGGCAGCTTCGCACCAGCGAGAAGCGATCGGCGATGGCCGCATGCTTCGGCAGCAGTTCGGAAACCTCGAAGGCGTCGGTCGCCGTGCGGATCGGCTTGAACGGCCCGCGAATCTCCGCAGGAGCGTCTGGCTTCATGTCCCAGAGGTCGAGATGGCTCGGCCCGCCGAGGTTGAAAATCATGATGCAGGAGCGGTTTTCAGCTCCCGGGCGAACCTGGCCTTCGGCGGCAGCCCGGGCATACTGCGGCAGCGAAAGCCCGACGGCCGACAGGGCGCCGACGTGCAGGAAATCACGACGCGTGGGGCCGCCACCGCACAGCAGGGCGCGGGGGCGTGGCGCGAGAAAACTGAACATTCCTGACCTCCGCCTGTTGGAGTTCTCACGGCGGGATTCGATCCCCTGGCATCCCGTCGATGCAGACAACCGATTGAGACGCGGCCCACCCACAGCCTTGCCGACTTCTGGGCTCCCACTTCAGCCAATGCCAACCTGATAGTCTACCTGCTCGCAGTGGCGTTCGCACTGCGTGGGGGACTCACGACAACCGGCAGCTCGGAGGCAAGCAAGCGATGCGGCTTGGGCTGATCAACTCGGCGTTTGCGCAGGCGGGCCGCGACACCCGCTTCGGCCTGGAAAAGACGAAGCAGCTCGGCTTCGACACGGTCGACATCTTCACCGATCCACTCGACATCGACGCGGATGAGCGGCGGCTGCTGCGAGACGTGTGCGACGAGCTTGACCTGCCGATCGTGAGCCTGTGCTGCGTGGCGCTCGGCCTGGTCGACTTCAATCCGTCGGTGCGTCGCTTCCACATCGACCGCTGCCGCAGGTTTCTCGATCTGACGGCTGAGCTTGGCGGCAGCAACCTGCTGCTGGTGCTCGGCGAGTATGTCTGGCAGCAGGAGGTGATCCCGCCGCGTGAGCAGTGGCGGCTTGGCGTGGAGGGCGTGCAGCAGCTCGGCAGCCATGCGGCGTCGCTGGGCTTACGACTCGCGATTGAGCTCGAGCCCTTCCGGATGTCGCTCGTCAACTCGATCGACACGATGCTGCAGTTTCTCGGCGACGTTGGCCAGGCTGATGTCGTGCGGGCCAACTGCGACATCTCCCACCTGCATCTGGTGCACGCCCCACCAGCCGATGTCGCTCGGCTTGCTGGCGTGATCGAACATGTGCACCTCTCCGACTGCGACGGCAGGGTGCATGGCGATCTCCCTCCCGGTCGTGGCGTGACGCCGATTGCCGACTACCTCGCCGCGGTCCGCGACACCGGCTACGACGGCGTGGTCAGCCTTGAGCTCGAGTATTCGCCCGAGCCAGACAAAATCGTGGAGTGGGTGGCCGAGGCCTACGACGCCACCGCCAGGATCATGCGAGACCTCGGATGTCGATGACCCGATCGGGAACGGTTTGATGAAGCGTGCATGCCTGCGGTTGATGCTCGGTGGATGGCTGGCCGTCGGGATCGTGGCTGTGGGGGCAGAGCCGCCGGAGCAGCTGCCGGGGACGGAGGCCTTCGCTGCCGGCACAGACCTCTCTGCAGATCTGCTGGCGTCGCAGCTGGTCGACGGCGTGGATCGCTTCCTGCTCGGTGAGATCGCCGCTGCCCGAGAGGAGCGGCAGCGGGCGTGGCTGGCCGACCACGCAACCCCCGAGCATGCCCCGGCGACGGATGCTGCCCGCCGCGAGCGGCTGGCCCACATTCTCGGGCTGCGGGATCCGCGGCCTCCTTTTGAGGCTCCGCAGCTGCTGGCCACGCCGGAGCGATCGGCCGTCGTGGGCCGCGGCGCGGGGTATGAGATTCTGGCGGTCCGCTGGCCGGCAGTGGAGGGTGTCTCCGGCGAGGGGCTGCTGCTGGTGCCAAGCGAGGAGACGGTGGCGAGTGTGGTGGTGATCCCCGACGCGGAGCTCACGCCGGAGCAGTATGTCGGGCTTTCCCCTGGGGTGCCGATGCAGGGGCAGCTGCCGAGGCTGCTGGCTGAGCGTGGATGCCGTGTGCTCGTGCCGGTGCTGATTGATCGACATCGCGAGAAACGAAACGGTCGGGCGATGCTCACGTCGCGGGAGTATCTCTACCGCAGCGCCTTTGAACTGGGCCGGCACATCATCGGCTATGAGCTCCAGAAAGTGTTGGCAGCGGTCGACTGGTTTGAGGCGGGCAGCGGCACTCGGCCGATCGGCGTGGTCGGGTTCGGTGAGGGGGGCATGCTCGCCTTGTATGCCGCGGCGGTCGATCCTCGGATTGAGCTGGCCGGCGTGTGTGGCTTCTTTGGCGATCGCGACCGGCTCTGGGAGCAGCCGATCGATCGCAACGTGTTTGGGCTGCTCTCGCACTTCGGTGATGCTGAGCTGGCCGCGATGGTGCTGCCGCGGACGCTGGTGATCGAAAACAGCCGCGGCCCCGAGCGAGAGATTCCAGGCGATGGTGGTGCACCGGCGGTGCTGCGGCCACCCGAGGGCGTGGCTGCGGAGCTGGACCGCGTGCGAACGCTTGCGGCGGCTGATGCAACGACGCAGCTGATTGTCGTGGGGGAGGATGGCGGGGCCGTCGAGCATGGCGCGGCCGCCGATGCCATCGCCAACTCGCTCGGTGCTGCGGCGGCTTCCGCCTCGGGCGAGCCAGAGCTCGTCGGTCTGGCTGTTGATGAAGAAGAGCGTCAGCGAAGGCAGGTGGCCGAGATCGATCGCTTCACGCAGCGGCTGCTCGCGACCTGTGCCGACACCCGCCGCGGCTTCCTGCCGATCGCAGATCAGCTCGGCCAGGCACCGCAACAGCCGCTCGATTTCTCATCGCCGGCGGCCTACGAGCGGTCGATCGAGCCGTTTCGCGAGCAGTTTGCCACGGAGGTGATCGGCAGCTTCGACCGCGACCTGCTCCCGGCACAGCCTCGGTCGCAGCTGATCGCGCAAGACGACGGCGTGGCGATCTACCGCGTGGTGCTCGATGTGTTTCCAGACGTGATGGCCACGGGGCTGCTCGTGCTGCCAGACGGCGTGCAGCCGGGAGAGCGGCGGCCGGTTGTTGTCTGCCAGCACGGGCTCGAAGGTCGCCCCGACGACCTGCTTGCTGGTGCGGACAAGGAATCGACCTACAAGGGGATGGCCACCAGGCTCGCCCAGCGGGGCTTCATCACGTTTGCGCCGCAGAATCTCTACCTCTACGGCGACCGCTTCCGCACCCTGCAGCGAAAGGCGAACCCGCTCGGCAAAACCCTCTTTTCGGTGATCGTGCCCCAGCACCGGCAGATCGTCCGCTGGCTGGCGACGCTGCCGCAGGTCGATCCCGAGCGGATCGCGTTTTACGGCCTCAGCTATGGAGGGAAGTCGGCGATGCGGATTCCCGCCCTCGTCAACGACTACTGCCTCTCGATCTGCTCCGCCGATTTCAACGACTGGGTCTGGAAGAACGCGTCGACCTCGTCCCCCTACAGCTACGTCTGGACAGGGGAGTATGAGATCTTTGAGTTTGATCTCGGGAGCACCTTCAACTACGCCGAGATGGCGGCCCTGATCGCGCCGCGGCCGTTCATGGTGGAGCGAGGCCACTTCGATACGGTCGGTCCTGACGAGCGGGTGGCCCTGGAGTTTGCCAAGGTTCGATTCCTCTACGAGGCGAGGCTGGGGCTGCCAGGGCGGGCGGAGATCGAGTGGTTTGTGGGGCCGCACGCGATTCACGGAGAGGGCACCTATGCCTTTCTCCACCACCATCTCGACTGGCCGGTTCCAGCGCCTGAGGAGCCGCAGAACCGCGGAAAACCTGGCCCGTGACGGCCACGGAGCTATACTTTTGCCGGTTCGGCGGAATGCCGGCCGCAGGTGCAGAGGCGTGGACGGCGAAACCTTTCCCGGGCCTCTGCGTTGAAGTTCCGGGGCGATACCTCCCACCCCTCATTCGCCCTGAGAGGTCCCAAAACCTGTTCCAACGGCTTTTTTCGTCAGAAACCGCCCTCCTCGAGCGTTGTTTCTGAGGAAAACCGGTGGAGCCCCCGCCTTTTTCCTGCCCACCAGACGCTCGCTGCGATATGAGGATTGTCATGAGAGTTCGCTTCCCACGCCCAGTGCCCGGCCGGGCAGACCGTTTTCAGGCAGGTTTTACGCTTGTCGAGCTGCTCGTCGTGATCGCCATCATCGGCGTTCTCGTGGGCCTGCTGCTGCCGGCGGTGCAGTCGGCCCGCGAGGCGGCCCGGCGGATCGCATGCACCAACAACCTCAAGCAGGTTGGGCTGGCTGTGCAGCTCTCCCACGATGTGCGGAACAGGTTTCCCGCCGGCCGGATGACACGAGACCCCTACGACGTGTCGTGGGCCTTCCGGCTGCTGCCTTTCATGGAAGAGCAGGCGATCTTCGATGCCCGCAATCCTGACACGACGGTGCCTTGCTGGGATCCGAGCAACGCCCTGGCCTTCCGCTCGCCTGTGGCCACCTACTTCTGCTCGAGCCGCCGGCCTCCCATTGCTGACCGCAACTTCGACAACAACAACAATGCTCCGCTGGTGATGGGGGTTGCTGCTGGCGGCGACTACGCGGCCAATCCCGGCACATACTTCAACTATGCCGTGACGCCCAATGCTCCCTTCGATCCCAAGCGAGGCGGTCCGATCCACACTTTTTCAAGCGTCACCATGGCGCAGGTCACCGACGGCCTGAGCAAGACGTTTGCGATTGGCGAAAAGCACATCCCGCCGGAAGACAGCTCCTACGGCATTGAGATGCAGCACTACATCCAAGGCGACACGGCGTTCTTCCCCTCCGACACGCCGCACACGCTGTTTCGGGATACCTACCGCGGTTTGGCCCAGAGCTACCGTGACATGAACAATCGCAAGTTTGGCAGCATGCATCCTCAGGTGACGCAGTTCGTGTTTTGCGACGGCCACGTGGAGGCGATCTCCAATGACACCGGTCTCGACATCCTGCGGTGGTACTGTGCTGTCGGTGATGGCAACGATCCGACGACGCCTCCAGATGGTGTCGATGTCGACTACTGAGGCTCGTTGCGAGCCCACGTCTCTTTCACACATGTCCATGATGGAGTCACGTTCATGAACAGGCCTTCTCGCCAACGGAGCGGGTTTTCCAAGACAGCGGTCGTGGCGGCAGCCGTTGTTGCTGTTGCCGCGGTGGGTGTCTGGTATCTCGCCTGGCCCGATCTTGCAGACACGACGATCGCCATGCAGCAGGACCTTCTGGAAAGCGGTCTCGGCCCCGATGCGACCAAAGAACAGATCGTGGCGATCACGAAGAACGTGGATCAGCTCAATGCCGACGATGCCGGTCGTGTTCGGCAGGCGCTCTTCGGCGACCTGCGGGGCATGCAGCAGCGAAACATGGCCCGATACTTCGAGGCTTCGGAGTCGGAGCGGCAGGAGGTGCTGGATGCCGACATCGCCCGGATCCAGCTGCTGGGAAAACTCTTTGACGCGGTCAACCCGGGCAGCATGCGGCTGCCCACCGATGCCGAACGGCAGCAGTGGGAGGAGCGACGAAAGGCTCGCGAAGAGGGGCGTGAACCGCCTCGGCCGGAGCAGCGCCGCGACGACACGCCCGACATCGATCGGGAGCAGGCTGAGGAGTACATCACCGCGCTGCGGGCCCGGGCTGAGGAGCAGGGGGTCGACCTTGGTCGCATGGGCGGCTTTGGCCGACGCGGCCGTCGTGGCTGAGCGGAATCGTGGCTGACCGCCTGATCCGCTACGATTGAGGCATCGTGGCCACTTCCAAACCGCGCTCCCCCCGAGCAGAAGACGCGTCTGACGCGACCGCCGAGCCCTTGCAGCGGCTGCGTCGTCTGGCGGAGTCGATCGAAGATCACAGCGGGTTTGCCGACGTCATCGCCAGCCTCCGGGAAGGTCACGGCGGAACGATCGGCGGAACCTGGGGCTCAGGCTGCGCGCTTGCCGTGGCCTCGCTGCACCGCAATCTCGCGGCGTCAGAAGCAACGACTGGCCGCCGGGCTTCGTCGGCTCGCAAGCGGTCGGCCACGCCGGTGGGCACACCACGAGCCGCGGCGAGCGGCCGTGGGGTGGTGGTGGCAGTCTTGCCGCACGCGGCCGATGTGGAGGCTTTTGCCGACGACCTCGCCATCTTCACGACCGCCGATGTGGTGGTGCTGCCGGCGGTGGAGACGATCGACGAAGACGAACTGGCTGGGAGCCCAGACGCTGCAGCCCGCCTGGCGGTGGTCAAACGGCTGACCCAGCAAGACCCGGCGGCCCGCCCGCAGATCGTGGTCACGAGCATGCAGGCCTTGCTCTCGCCCCTGGATGATCCACGCGAGATCTCGGCAAGCACCCGGCTGCTCGAGGTGGGCGGCAGGCTGGATCCTGCGGAACTGGCTGACTGGCTGGTGGCTCGCGGCTGGCAGGGCTACGACGCAATTGAGATGCCCGGGTCGTTTGCCCGCCGCGGTGGGATCATGGATCTCTTCGCGGCCGACTGGGACCGGCCGGTGCGTGTTGAGCTCTTTGGCGATGAGATTGAGTCGCTCCGCACCTTCGACATTGTCAGTCAGCGGAGTGTGGATGATCTCGATCAGATCGAGGTCACGGCGCTGGCCCGCTCGCACGGCTCCACGCAGCTCACCGAGATTCTGCCGGAGGGATCGGCCTTTGCCCTTGTGGAGCCGATGGAACTCGCCGATGAAGCCGGCCGGTGCTTCGCCCGGCTGCATGGAAGCCTCGGCAACATTTCATCGCCTGAGGATGTTTTTGCGCGAATCTACCGCTGGCCGTCGGTGACGCTCTCGTGCGTGGCCACGGCAAGCCTTGAAGCTGCCGCGCAGCTCGCGATTGAGAGCGTGGAGCGGTTTACCGGCGTGCTCGACCGTGTCAGGGAAGAACTGGAAAACGTCGGTCGTGATCAGGAGGTGTGGATCGTCTGCCCGACTGAAGCGGAGACCAGTCGGCTCGGTGAGCTGCTCGCCGAGAGCCGGCCCGCCCAGCAGGGGCGGCTGCACTTTGCCGTCGGCCATCTCTCGGCCGGCTTTCGGCTGGTGCCGGAGCGGCTGGTGTTGATCAGTGCGGCGGAGCTGTTTCGCAGGGAGGATGTGGTCCGCCGCACGCCCAAGCACCGGCTCTCTCGTGCGATCGACACCTTCCTCGACTTGCAGGATGGCGACTACGTTGTGCATGTCTCGCACGGCATCGGCCGCTATCGCGGGCTGAAACTCCTCGAGAAGCAGGATCGCACCGAAGAGTTTCTCGACGTGGAGTTTGCCGAAGGCACCCGCGTGTATGTGCCGGCAGCCTGCATCGACCTCGTGCAGAAATATGTCGGCGGCACCAAGCTCGCGCCGAAGCTTGCCAAGATCGGGGGGCGGGCCTGGGAGAAGCAGAAGCAGGCGGTTCGTGAGGCCGTGGCCGACATGGCGGCCGACATGCTCCGCCTGCAGGCTCGCCGCGAGAGCCGGCCGGGCGTGGCCTTTCCCGCCGACACGCAGTGGCAGGAAGACTTTGAGGCGGCCTTCCCCTACGACGAAACCCCCGACCAGCTGACGGCTGTGCACGCGATCCGCGACGACATGCAAAAGCCGCAGCCGATGGACCGACTGCTCTGCGGCGACGTCGGCTTCGGCAAAACGGAGCTCGCGATGCGGGCCGCCTTCAAGGCGGTCGACGCTGGGCATCAGGTGGCCGTGCTGGTGCCCACGACTGTGCTGGCCGAGCAGCACCGCCGGACGTTTGCCGCGCGGTTTGCGGAGTATCCCTTTGAGATCCGCTCGCTCTCTCGTCTGGCAAGCACAGCCGAGACCAGAGAGATCCTGGAAGGCCTCGCCGCGGGCACGATCGACATCGTGATCGGCACCCACCGCGTGGCCGGGGCCGATGTTCACTTCGCCCGGCTCGGCCTGGTGGTGATCGACGAGGAGCAGCGGTTTGGCGTGGAGGTCAAGGAGCGGCTCAAGGCGGTGCGGGCGAGCGTGGACGTGCTCACGATGACCGCCACCCCGATTCCCCGCACGCTCCACATGGCGATGCTCGGCATCCGCGACATCTCCAGCCTGGCCACACCACCGACCAACCGGCAGCCGGTGGAAACCCGTGTGGCCCGCTGGGATGACGGCCTGATTCGGCATGCGATCGAGCGGGAACTGGCCCGCGGCGGTCAGGTTTTTTTCGTGCACAACCGGATCAAAGACATCCATCGCGTGCGGGAGAAGCTGGCCCGGATCGTGCCGGATGCCCGCGTGGTGATCGCCCACGGCAGGCTCAACGAGCATGAGCTGGAGGATGTGATGCTCACCTTCGTGCGTGGTGAAGCCGACATCCTGCTCGCGACCACGATCATCGAGAGCGGCCTCGACATTCCGCGGGCCAACACCATCTTCATCGATGAGGCCGACCACTACGGCCTGGCTGATCTGCATCAGCTGCGGGGCCGCGTGGGCCGCAGCCATCACCGTGCCTACTGCTACATGCTGATCGACCAGGG
>CALCGM010000122.1 GCA_937900985.1 uncultured Planctomycetaceae bacterium
TGCGGTCATTGGGTGAATCCGTGTGCTGGTGAGTGTGCCCCAAGGCAAGAGTGTTCCGTCGACGTCCACCGCAGGGCAGCTGCGTCGAGACGGAGGATGACCCGCGTGGGGGATCCCCCGGCGCAGCCGAAGCCCGCAGTGGGTGCCGCAGCATATCACCCGTCTCCTGAGGGTGGCAGATCAGGCCCTGAAAATCGGGTCTTTTCGTGTTTTCTGCGGCTCGAGCCCGCTGGCTGCGGCGGTGGCAGCCCGAGCGGATTTGCTCACTTCTTGAGCGTTCGGATCAGGCTGCCGTTGTCGGCAACCTCAAACAGCGGGCGGTAAGGGCTCGCCAGGCCGCGTCGCGAGCGGCAGGCCGGATAGAAGACGAGATTGACCGACACGTTCCAGGCCGCCTGGGTGTAGGTGATCATCGCGCTGCTCGCGGGGTCGAGAGCCGCCGTCTGCGACGGCCCCGGCAACAGATACGTGAAGGCGCCCTCAAGGGCCAGGCTGCGGTTCATCGGAGCCCGCACGTAGGTGCCAAGGATGCCCTCCTGCGAGCCTGTGCCACCCCCCCAGATCTTCAGCTCGTTGGCATCGCCGAAGTAGAGCCGGTAGAAGCCGGCGTAGATGTCGGTGGAATCGGCGGTGATCGTGGTGCGGTTGCGGCGGCCGAAGATGCCGTCGGTGTCGCGGACGTTGCCGGTGCCCCAGAAACCGAGCTCCCAGGCGCCAAAGACGTAGCTGATTTCACCTCGCATCTGGGCGACGTCCACATCGTCATACCAGTTGTCGCGAAGGTAGTCCCAGGCCACGCCACCCTGCAGCCCACGGCCCTCAAAGGCACGCGTGAACAGTCCGGTGGTGAGGAACACCTGGTTTCGCGGAGTGTTGCTCAGCAGCGTCTGGCCGTTGTCCGAAATGGAACTGCTGTTGAAGTTGGACTGCACGCCGCGAACACCCAGCTGCCAGCCGATGCCAAAGGCGTTCCACAGAGGCATTGCCCAGTTGAGCGACTCGCTGAAGCCGAAGTTGCCGGTCAGGCCGAGGTCGGGGCCATTCTGAAAGCCGGCGGTGCCGATGCTCGCGTTGAGATCGCGATACCACCGCCAGCCGTAGTAGGGCTTGCCGAAGCGACGCAGCCAGTTGCAGAGCCGACTGTGGTGATGTCCGGGAAACATCGGCAGGAAGCCGCAGTCGTCCTGGCAGCCGTAGGGATCGTAGCCGGGAAACTCGCCCATCCACATGTTGCCAACGATGCCAGGCTCGCTGACCACGGTGCCGCCCGGCAGCATCGCAGCTCCCGGAGGAGGAGAGGGGCCGAAGTCGTGCCGCTCCATGGCCGGGTCGTAGTGCGGCTGAGTCCACGGCATCTCGTCGACCATCATGCCGTCGTCCATCATCATGGAGCCGTCCATGACCGTCATGCCGGTATCTGCGGGGGTCGGAACCTCCTCGTAGGCGGGCACTGATGGTGCCTCCCCATCGTCTGCCGGCGAGGGGTTCATCACCGACGGCAGATCGTCGGAGTTCATCGCATAGCGATCTGGGCGGCCGCTGCGGGCTGCGGCCTGTGCGGGCATCGGTCGCGGCATGCCCTGGCGGGCGGCGGCAACCTCCGAGCCGTAGATGGTCGTCTGCATTTCACCCTGCGGCGTGCGGGTGAAGGGAGCCGCTGACATCATCTGCGACATCAGTTCCGAGACGTTGATGCCCGGCGCTGGCTGCGATGCCGGCTGCTGGCGAGGCACCGGTCGACGGATCTGCCCAGACGGGGCTGCCATTCGCTGCGGCGGCGGGCCAAAGGGATTGCTCGGCTCGGCGACGACGCTCGCCACAGGGCCGCGGGGTGCTGGCTGCGAAGTGGCTCCGGATGGCGCAGGAGCGGGAGCAACAGAATCGATCCGCTGGGCTGGCACGGGGGCTGGAGCCTCGGCAGGCCGGGCTGCCATCGACACCGGCACCGGCGGTTCGCTGCGGCTCTGCCGGTGTGGCGTCCACTTGAGGTCGCTGTCCGACGCAGTGTCAGCCGCCATCGCCTGGCGGTGGTCTGCACTCAGCCATGCCGTCGCCAGACAGCAGGCAAAGGCCACCAGCCGGGCCCGTGAGTGGTTCCGCGAGGGGGTCGCAGCGTTCATTGCAGCCTGTCTCCTTCTCCATCGCAGGCGGTCTGTCCGTCCGTGGAAAAAGCCCTCCATGGCCTTTTTCACTTAGGCAACACCCGGAAACACCGAGGGTTTTCGAGGTTGCCGATCGCCGCATCCTGCGGCGGCTGACTGCTTCCACAGCCTGCTCTGCGACCACTGCGAAATTGAGTCCAGAACAGGTATCGGAATCGGAAGAACCGAAACTTCCGTCAAAACCCGCAGGCTTTTTCGGTGTTGCCTGGATTGCCCAGCCTGCCGCTGCAGCATGCGGCGACTGGCGACCCCCAGAAACCTTGGCTGTTTGGGGCGTCGCTTGAGTGGAAAAAGGCGATAGAGGGCTGTTTCCACAGACAGCTAGCGGGCGAGCGCCTGCTCAAGGTCGGCGATCAGGTCGTCGGCGTCTTCGATGCCGCAGGCAATGCGGATCATCGAGTCGGGGATCCCGAAGGCCTGCCGCTCTTCCGGCGAGTAGTTCCAGTAGCTCATCACCATCGGCTGCTCAATCAGCGACTCGACGCCGCCGAGGCTCGGGCCGATGCGGGGGATCCGCACGCGGTCGATCACGCTTGCGGTGGCTCGCCAGTCGGCATCAGCCAGCAGGAACGTGACCAGGCCCCCGTAGCCCCGCATCGTGCGGCAGGCAACGTCGTGGTGTGGGTGGCTCTCCAGGCCTGGATAGTAAACCCGCTCCACCCGCGGGTGCGTTTCGAGAAAGCGGGCCACCGCCAGGCCGTTGGCGTTGTGACGCTCCATGCGAAGCGGGAGGGTTTTGAGGCCACGCTCGAGAAGATAGGCGTTGTGGGGCGAGTTGACCCCGCCCATGATCCCACGCAGTTTGCGGATCGGGGCCATCAGTTCGCGGCTGCCCACCACCACACCTGCCAGCAGGTCGTTGTGGCCGCCGAGATACTTCGTCGCCGAGTGGAGCACGAAGTCGACGCCCGCATCGAGCGGTCGCACGTTCACGGGTGTGCAGAGCGTGGCGTCGATCATCGTCAGCACACCATGGCGGCGGCCGATGTCGGCAAAGCGGTCGATGTCGATGATGCTCAGGTGCGGGTTGGTGGGGGATTCGCTGACGAGCAGCTTGGTGGCGGGGGTGATCGCCGCTTCCATGGCGTCGTAGTCGCAGGTCTTCACCTGCTTGAAGCCCACGCCGTAGCGGGTGAGGTGCTTCGAGCAGAACTCACGGCTGCGGTGGTAGCACTCATCGAAGAAGATCACCTCATCGCCACCGCTGAGATGGGCCATCAGCAGGCCCACCAGGCCGCCCATCCCCGAGGCAAACAGCACGGCATCGTCGCCACCCTCGAGCGCTGCGAGCTTCCGCTCCACCACCCGCTCGCCGGGATTGCCGTAGCGGCCGTATTCCTCCCGCTCGATGCCCTCTTCAAGGAAGGCGATGATCGCGTCGGTGTTGGCAAACGTGTAGGTGCTCGCCAGAAACACAGCGTCGGTGATCGCGTCGCCCGGTTTCTGCCGCGCTTCGCCGGCGTGGACAGCCGTGGTCGAAGGCCCGAGGCCTGCTGCTGCGGTGGCCTGTGGCTTGTCTGTGCACGTGGCAGGGTCGGCAGGAGAGATCGACATGGGGCGCCTTGCAAGAATCCGGGAAAACCGGCGGGTATGGCCGCGTGTGGCCATCTCGTTTCAAGGTAGTCGAGCCTCCGGGCAGCGACAAGAAACCCCACACCTGGAAGGACTGCCGAAAAGCACCGACATGGCTGCCTTTCGGCATGACCGCTAGACTCCACCGGCGCCGCCCAGCCGGCCCGCCCTGATCACGGTTTCCGCGAGCATTTCCATGAATTCAGTGAGCCCGCCCGACTCCCCAGGCCCGTCTGTTGCTGCTGCCAAGCCGGCAGGGCTTCTGCCGAATCGCCGCGTGCTGATCACGGTCGCGTCGCTGGCCACGGCGATCGCGCTGGTTCGCAATGACCAGCTGGAGCGGGTGGTGGGGCCGGTTGTCGACCATGCGGTGATCAACATCATCACCCTGATCCTGGGCTTCTCGATCCTGGTGTCGCTGGTCGTTTGGCTGTGGCGGGAGAGCGGCTACTCCGCCCGCGTGAAGCGGGGTGTGATCGGCGGGCTGCTGCTGCTGGTCGTGGCTGGCCTGGCGACGCTGCGGATCGAGCGGGTCAGCGGCGATCTCGTGCCGGAGTTTGCCTGGCGGTGGAGCCCGTCGCGCGACCAGCTCTTGCCCGGATCTGGCGACATCAAAGCGGAGGTGGTGGCCGCAGGCTGGGAGCCGACGGTCCGCGACTTTCCGGCGTTTCTCGGGCCTGCTGGCGATGGGGCGGTGGCCGGCGTTGCGGTCGCCACCGACTGGGACGCCCAGCCGCCGGAGCTGCTCTGGCGGCAGCCGATCGGGGCCGGCTGGGGCGGCTTTGCGGTGGTGGGCGACCATGCCGTCACCCTTGAACAGCGAGATGCGGAGGAGATCGTTGCCTGCTACGACGTGCTCAGCGGCAGCTGTGAGTGGGCGGTGGGGGCGGCAGCCCGCCACACAACGGTGCTCGGTGGCACCGGCCCACGCTCGACCCCCACGATTCGCGACGGCGTGGTGTATGCCGCTGGAGCCACCGGCTGGCTGCATGCGATCGAGGGCAGCAGCGGCACGGTGCTCTGGCGGACCAACGTCCTCGACGACCTCGGCATCGATCGCGACGCCCATGCCGTGGCGGTTGCCTGGGGCCGATCTGGCTCGCCGCTGGTCACCGAGCGGTGGGTGATCGTGCCCGGCGGCGGCCCGCGAGACGACGGGCCGGTGTCGCTGGCGGTGTATGACCGGGCTGCCGGCAGGCTGGCCGGCACGCTGGGCTCCTCGCAGATCAGCTACGTGTCGCCGCAGCTGATGGAGATTGACGGACGCACGCTGATCGTGACG
>CALCGM010000123.1 GCA_937900985.1 uncultured Planctomycetaceae bacterium
GCTGCCGCCAAGATGCGGAAGCCGCGTCCGTGCCTGCGACATCCCTCCCTGACCGATCAGGCTTGAGGCCCCACCGGCATCCCCGGCATGCCACAGCCGGCGGTGCTGCAGCAGCCCGACGTCATCGTCGTCGCCGCTGGGAAGGTCGAGTTCGAAGGCGGCCGTCCCGCTTGCCGATGCGATCAAGAGCACGCGGCCGACGATCGTGGCCTGCAGCGTGGCACCGGGCAGCACGACCGCCTGAATCCCCAGCCGTCGCGTCTGCGACGAGCCTTCGTAGGAGAGCAGCCCGCCGAGCTGACGGCCGAAGCCATCGTGCAGAAACATCCCCGGCTGACGGCGGTCGAGCTTCAGCCGCAGGCCCTCGGGAAAGGGCAGGCCGGGCTGGCCAGTGATCGGCAGACTCGCCAGCGGCGGCGCCTCCCCTCGGCGAGCCTGCGGAGCTGCCGAGGTCACGTTCACTCGTCCCATCGGCCAGGCCGGGTCGTCAACCGGCGATGGCCGCTCGCCAGCCGGCTCACCCGCCATCAGCATTTGTGTCAGTTCTCGCTGGAGCAGACGGTCTTTCTGGCTTCCCACCGAGACGGGCTCTTGCCCCGGCGGAGGATTGGCAAGCATCGCCACAAACCGCTCACGCACCCCTCGCGCCCCGGGATGCGCGGCCACAAGATCGACCAGCATCGCCATCGCGGCCGGCCCCTGTTCACTGGCACGCACAACCTGGTCACTGATGAACTGCTCAACGCGTGCGTTGATCGCGTCGGATCCCCGCTCAAGCACCGCCTCAAGCCTTCCGCCCAGCCAACGAGACGGGGTCGACGCGAGGAGCGGATCACTGCCGTCGGGCACGGCCCCTGTGTCCGCCGACGATGCCCCGCTTGTCACCTCTCCGGCAAGACACCGCTCAGCAGCCTGTCGCCAGAGCTGCCAGGCGGCCGATGGGTCGTCGAGCGAAAGAAAGCCATCGATGCCCACACGGAGCATGTCGGCAGCCACCTCACGATCCGGGCAGGCTGCCAGTGCTGTCGCAAAGAAAGGGGCCGACGCCTGAAAGTCGAGCCGCAGCGACTGCAGCATCGCATCGGCCACCATTCTCGGGGTCACCCGATCGGGGTCTTCCGCTCCGGCAGCTGCGATGAGCTCCGCCCCTTCCCGAGGCCGGCCCGCGTCGATCAACAGCTGCCCCTTCCAGAAGTTCACCAGCCCCCCCTGCAGCATCGGCAGGAGCGGATCGACGGCCGGCTCGCCTCCCGGTTCGGCCAGCTCCGCCAACGCCTTCCGCAGCGGTTCGGCCTGATAAAAGACGTCGAGGGAATCAATGGCCTGAGAAAGCATCTCGCCACGGCAGGCGAGCAGGTTGCCGGGAATGGCATCGCCACCAGCCGCAACGCCCTTCAGGCTGCCATCCCGCAGGTCGATCTCAAGCACCGCGGGGGCATCGACCGGCAGCAGCAGCCGCCCCGTGCCCAGCAGCCCTCGGCCCGAGGGCATTGCGCCACTGCAGACGGTGTCGTAGGCAAAACGGTCGGGCCAGGCGAGCGTTCCGTCTGCGGTGGCGTAGGCGGCCACAGCTTCCGTTCCCACCACCACCAGCCGCTCTCCATCGACGCCGGCCATCATCAGCCCATCACCGCGGGGAACCTTCCACAGCAGGCTGCCGCTCCTCGTGTCGAGGCAGTGCAGCTCTTCAGACTCCATGGGTGCGAGAAACACGCGACCATCGGCCATCACCGGAGTCGAGTCGAGCCACCGCCGCCTGTCGGCAGCATCGATCTCGGCCATCGCCGGACCTCCGCGGCGGATGATCATGCCGTTGGGCAGCCGCACGACATCTTCCTGCGGCCGCGCGTCATAGCGGTAGGCCCACAGCAGCGTCCGCGTGGCCACATCGAGCCCCACCACGCCCCCCGCACCGGTCGGGCAGACGAGCACGCCGTCATCAAGCGAGGGCGAGAGGCCGGCCAGCCGCCTCAGCCTGCTGCCCGGCTGCTCAATCCGACGGTCTTCATCAAGCTCAGCCAGCGGCTGGCTCCAGAGGCGATCGCCGCGGCTGGCGTCGAGCACATCGAGGCGGATTTCCCCGAGCTCTTCGACCAGCACGTAGAGCTCGTTGCCAACCGACAGTGGAGGCCCGAGATACCAGGGGCTGCCACCGTCGGCCTGTCGCTGTGCCTGGATCCCACCCCCCGGGGCGTCAGCATCGTCGGCGGGGTTCCGAGGCAGCCGCCAGACGAGCTGCCCCTTCTCGGCGGGGTCGTAGGTGGAGAGCGCGTTGCCCGCAAACATGCTTCCATTCATGCCAAAGGGCCGCACAATCCGCTGCTGGTCGATAGCCGAGGTGGCCGACGAGGGGCTTTCCACGGCAAACAGCAGCCGGCCGTTGCTGGCGAGGGTGCCGGTGGTGAGGTCCTCATACCCACGGGCCACCGCCTGCTCGCCCCCCCCGCCCTCGCCTGTCTCACCGAGGCTGGCCAGCCCGCTGTCGTCGTCGAACCGGCCCGGCTGCAGCCA
>CALCGM010000124.1 GCA_937900985.1 uncultured Planctomycetaceae bacterium
AGCTGCTCGATCGACATCTCGGCCAGCTGCCGAGGGCTCGTCATGCGGGAAAGAATGTCTTCCATGATTCTGGGGACCGCGTGCCGGGCACGCTGGCCTTGACTCGAGGGAACGGGTGGCGAAAGCGGCAGTGAATGATTCAGTGATTGCGGTGCACAATCCAGTTGGCGAGGGTGGCAAGGGGCTTCCCGCGAGTGCCGAAGATCTGGCAGGCATGCTCTGCTTCAGCCGCGAGGGCGTAGGCCCGGCTGCGGCTCGCATCGATGCCCACAAGCGAGGGAAAAGTGAGTTTGCCGCGGGCGGCATCTTTACCGACACGTTTGCCGACTGTCTCTTCGGTTCCTTCGGCATCGAGCAGGTCGTCGGCGATCTGAAAGGCGAGCCCGAAGGCCTCACCGTAGGTTTCCAGGGCCTGGAACTGCTCTGCTGATGCTCCGGCGGTGAGGCCGCCCAGCCGCAGGCAGGCAAGAAACAAGGCTCCCGTCTTGCAGCGGTGGATCTGCTCCAGCCTTGCTAGCTGCGATTCCGGAGATGCGTTGGCGGCATCGGTTTCGGCGGTTGCCTGCTCGGCAGCAAGATCCTCCGCCTGCCCCCCCACCAGCGCTTCGGCACCGGCGGCCGCGGCGAGAATGCCGCAGGCTCGGCCCGCGGTGTCTGGCGGGAGGTGCCGCACGAGGGTCTCGAAGGCGAGCGGCTGGAGAGCGTCGCCGCAGAGAATCGCGGTCGCCTCATCAAAGGCTCGATGGCAGGTCGGACGACCTCGTCGCAGATCGTCATCGTCCATCGCGGGCAGGTCGTCATGCACCAACGAATACGCATGAATCATCTCGACTGCCATCGCCCCGGCGGCTGCGGCCTGCCGGTCTCCACCGCAGGCATCCGATGCCCAGAGCGCCAGGGCCGGCCGGAGGCGTTTTCCTGGGGCGAGCAGGGCGTAGCGGATCGACTCGCGGAGACGCTCAGGCGCGTGGCACAGGCCGTTTACGGCCTCTTCGAGCAGCGGGTCGATGAACTGCCGCACATCAGCGATCGCGGCCGCGATATCGACCGACTCGCGGGCCGCGTGGGCAGCAGGATCTGATTCAGCGGGACGTTGCAACATACGACCTTGCACACCAATCGATCCTTTCGCTGTGCAGTCTAGACGTGGCGTGCGAAGCCGTCTATCCCGTCCCGAGCGTGAGGGCAGGCCAATCCTTGACTCGGGACGCGGGCTTCGCGAGGCTCAACGAACACCGAACGGGGCAACCCGGGCCACCGTTTCCTGCTGCGGAACACCGATGAGCCAGACGCCAGAGACATCATCCGACCCTCAGACGCCCTCAACCTCAGCTGGGCCGGCCGCGACGAGTTCACCAGAGACCGCCCCACGGTCGGCGCTGGCGGTGGTGTTTTTGACGGTGTTTATCGATCTGCTCGGCTTTGGGATCGTGCTGCCTGTGCTGCCTCGGCAGGCCGAGCCGCTGCTCCGGGAGATGGGGCTGCCCGCCTGGGGCGTGGGCACGATGATCGGCGTGCTGTTTTCGGTGTTCTCGCTGATGCAGTTTGTGTTCAGCCCGTTTTGGGGACGGGTGTCTGACATGGTGGGCCGCCGGCCCATCCTGATGCTGAGCCTGTCGGGGTCGGTCGTGTTTTACGCCCTCTACGGCTATGCCGTGACCTTCACGTCTCCCTGGGTGGCCATTGGCCTGATGCTTGCCTCGCGAATCGGTGCCGGAATCGCCGGTGCGAGCGTTGGCACCGCAGCGGCGGTGATCGCCGACTGCACACCTCCGGAAAAGCGTGCTCGGGGCATGGCCCTGATCGGGATCGCCTTCGGGGCTGGCTTCACGCTGGGCCCGCTGATCGCCTACTTCGGCTTGGCGGCGTTCGATCAGCAGCCTTGGGGCGTGGGAGCCCTCGCGTCGCTGTTGTCACTGATCGCGCTTGGCATCGCGGCCACCGTCTTTCGCGAAACACGACGGCCGGGCGGTGCCAAGGCGAAAGGCTTCTTTGGGCCGTCCCGCATGCTCAATGTGCTGCGGATGCCGCAGGTTGGCCTGCTGGTGCTGATCTACTTCCTGTCGATTTTTTCGTTTGCCAACTTCGAGGCGACGCTTGCGCGGCTGACCGAGCAGGCGTTTGCGATGAGCGACGATCAAAACTTCCTCGTGTTTGCCTTCATCGGTGCGGTGTTGATGGTGGCTGGGGGCAGCTATCGCCCGCTCGCAGCCCGACTGCCAGAAACCCGCCTGCTGGCTGCGGGCGTGGTGATGATGACGATCGGGCTTGCTGGCATCGGGAGCGTTGCGTGGGCAGCCAGCCGCGAAGCCACGGTGGCGGTGGGCATGTCGTTGCCGTCATGGCTGTATGTGGCGGCGGCGGTCGCCGTGTCGGGCTTCGCGTTCGTCAACCCTTCGGTGTCGGCGCTGATTTCCAAGCATGCCGATGCCTCGCGGCAGGGTGAGGTGCTCGGAGTGAACCAGTCGTTTGCCTCCCTGGGGCGGATCTTGGGGCCGTTCCTGGGATCGGTGCTGTTTTCACTCCACGCGTCCCGCACACTGCCGTTTGTGACCGCAGTCGGTGTGCTGGTTGTGGTGGCCGCCCTCAGCTGGCGGCTTGCCGACGAGTGAGGCTCTTCGGTCGCTGCGGTGGCCTGGAGCCTGGAGCCAGTGCTGGTGCCGGCTTCGCTTCGCACGCTGGCTACGGCTGCGTGAGATCGAGGGCGTAGAGCCGCTGTTCACTGCGGAGCAGCAGTCGCCCGTCAGCCACGGCGGGCGTCGCGCGGCTCGGCTCATCAAGCTGGCGGCGGCCCAGCACCTCAAACCGATCGGCGTCGGCGATCAGCACCACCTCGCCGTCAGCCGACACGTTGATCACGACATCGCTGACCGCGATGGGAGAGCTCGAGTAGCTGCCGCCCACACGGCCCCGCCATCGCGTTGCTCCGCTGGCTGGGTCGACGCAGGTGACGACCCCTCGGTCGCCCCAAAGGTAGAGCCGCTCGGCGGTTGCCAGCGGGGTTGGCACATAGGGTGCCACGCCACGCTCAAGCTGATAGGCCACGGACGGTTCGCTGTTCTCGTGATCGCCCGGCCGCAGGGCAACCAGCAGATTGTTGCCCCCGCCCTCTCCACAGGTGGCGACGAGCAGGTCGCCAACCGTGATCGGCGAGGAGACCGTTCGACGGGGAAAGCAGGACCGCTCCCAGACCACATCACCATTCCGCGGATCGATCGCCGTCAGGCCATGGGCCATGCTCGAGAGAATAACCACGGGCTCCTCGCCCTCCAGCACCAGCGGGGTGGCGTAGGAGGTGCGGGCCGTCTGCCGTGGGAGCCGCCAGAGCTGACGGCCCGTCGTGCGGTCGAGGCCGACGACGGAGCTTGGGCCGTCTTGGTCCATCGGCACAATCAGGACGTGTTCCCAGACGGCTGGCGAAGCGGCAAAGCCATGTTCCGCAACATAGGGGCCGGGTGAGATTTGCCACAGCCGGCGGCCCTCGTGGTCCAGAGCCTCGACCCACAGCCGTTCAGCCGAGGCCCAGCTCCAGTAGACGGCGGTGGCGTCGACGATCGGAGAGCTCGAGGCGAGGCTGTTTTGCGCGTGGTGATGGTCGCGGGTGGCCTGCCGGTCGACCTGCCAGCAGAGCCGGCCGTCGGTCAGTTCGTGGCAGCTGATGGTTCTCGAGGCGGTTGCAGGATCTGCGGAAACCACAAAGATGCGGCCGTGGTAGACAACCGGCGACGCATGCCCGCTGCCAGGCAGCGCGATCGACCACTCCCATGGTTTGGTGGCGAGGTCGCACTCAACTGACAGCGAGCCGCCCACGCCCGCCGCAGAAGAGCCTCGCAGCCGCGGCCAGGATTTCGGCCACAGGCCAGTGCGTTCACCCGCAAAACGAAACCGCTCTCGCTGGCGTTGCGGCGTCTTGTCGGCACGGCGTTGCGTGGCGGCCGGCAGCTCTCCCGGCGGTTCGCTCCGGGCCAGGTCCGGGGCTGCCGCGGAGGCCAGGAAGCCGAGGGCAAGTCGCCCGAGGAGGCCGCGGGAGATCTGCCAGCGGGAGGCCGGCCGGCACGGGCCGACGACCGGGCGAGAGGCAGTGTTTCGAGTCAGGGCGTTGCTGGGCATGAGGCACAAAACCGCGGAGGAGTGGGGCAGGGAGCAACGCAGAGAGGGTCCCGCGAGGTGTCCGGTTAGTGCAGGCTGTCGTGACCGTCGCGGAAGGCATCCAGTTCCACGGTGCTCAGGCCGGAAAGCTCGTTGTCAGCATCCTCCCGAAGCGGGCTGCGGATGGACGGCTGACGGGCGTCGTGAGCGTGGGGAGCTGTGGCTGGGCTGCCGCCCCCGCTATGGCCGTCCCAGGCTGCCGTGGCGAGCGTGGTCAGGCCCACGAGCAGGTCGAAGTCGGAGTCGCGGAGCCTGCCGCTCGGGGCCATGGCGACCACCGCGGCATGCGGCGACGAGCCGCTGACGAGCGGGACGCAGGCGAGCTCGGAATGCACGCCTGCAGCGGGGTTGGGTTGCAGCCACACGGCATGTCCTTCACGCGACACCAGCTGATCGATCGTGCTGCGGATCGAGGGTGCGGCCAAGGCCGAAGCAAGCTGACCGCCGGGCGGGACGACGCAGACTGGCTCGAATGCTGCTTCGGCACCAATGCGAAACCAGCCAACCCCCGAAGCCGCCGTGTGTTCGATGACCAGCTCCAGCATCGCGCAGATCACCTCTTGCGACGACCGCGAGGCGAGCAGCCGCAGGCTTGCCTGGTAGAGCATGGCTCCGCGTCGTCCGTCTTCGGAGTCGACTGCCTGCGACCGCCGCAGCGCGTCGCCCTGGAGTTGGCCGACGGGACCGGAGCGAATCACGCAACGAGACGAGCGTTCTCGCACCGTGGGGTCGTCGGCAAGCACCTGGTAGGTGAGTTCGGTCATGCCGATTCGCACGACCGAGCCGTCATGCAAGGGCTCTGCCTGCACGGCTCGGCCGTCAAGCCACGTCCCGTTGCGGCTTTCAAGATCTTCCAGCAGCCACTGTCCGTCTGTGTGGCGAATCATCGCGTGTCGACGGCTGGCGAGTCTGTCCGCCAACGCGATGTCGATGTCTCCCGATCGCCCGAGGATGGTTTCCCGTGAGGGGTCGAGGAGAAACGTGGGGCCCGGCTGTCCACCAATTCGCATCACCAAGACTGCCCGGGCAGGCTGCCCGCAGGCAGGAGCCGTATCGTCAGCAGGGGGCGACGCAGTCGACACGTTGGCGACCTCAGAAGTCGTGTCACAGGAACGGTGGGCGGGAGGGCGGCAGCGAGCAGAACGAGCCAAGAAACGCGGTCATGAACCGAAAGAGTATAAAAAACTCACTGCGCCGGGGGAACAAATTATCGCTATTTTTAGGTGGTCCCTTCGCTGGAGGGGTTGTGCTTGGTGGCGGCACGCCGCGGGCCGGTGTCTGTGGCGCGGCGGCCAGTTCTGGGCAGACGGTCTAAACTTTCCAGGTGGGCTGTCGGTTTCGACCTCGTCACGGCCGGGGAAACTCGCCACAATGCAGAGTGCCTTCGAGGGGGCCTGTCTCTCACAGGGCCATTGGAGGCCGCAACGGCACGGGAATGACCAAGCGATTGAGGAGGCCAGACGTGGCACATCGGATCAGCAGCGGGATGGGCACCTCCGAGCACAGGATTCCCACCGACGGCGTTTGTTTGTGGCGGCGAGAGGCTCGCGGTGGGCTGCGTCAGTCGATGCTGGCCTGTGCGATCCTCGCGGTCGTGGGCCTGGCGGGCACCCTTGTGGTGTGTGCTGCGGAAACGCGGGCTGCTGATGTGGACGCCGCCGCGGAGCTTGAGCCTGGCCCCAACGATCGGCAGATCACGCTGGCGGTGCGGAGCTACCTCGAGCGGGAGCACCTCACCCGCCGTCCGATCGACGACGAAATCGCGGGCCGCTGGTTCGACATGTTTCTCGGCGCGCTCGATCCGATGAAGATGTATTTCATGCAGTCGGACATCGATGAGTTCTCGCAGCGGAAGAACCAGCTCGACGACCTCGTCCGTCGTGGCAATGTCGACTTCGCCTACGACGTCTACCAGCGGTTTGTCAGTCGCATCAACCAGCGACTGCCGGAGATCGAGACCCTGATCCAGTCAGACCTCGATTTCACCGTGCCCGAAACCATCATGGTGGATCGCGATGATGTCGACTGGTCGGCCTCGGAAGAGGATGCCGAGAGCCGCTGGCGACGCAGGATCAAATACGACCTGCTCGTGCAGAAAATGGAAAAGACGCCGCTGCCCGAGGCCCAAGACAAGCTGCTGCGACGCTACCGCAGTTTTGCCAAGCGGATTCAGAAAATGACCGCCGACGAGCTGCTCGAGACCTACCTGACGAGTCTTACGGCGAGCCTTGATCCGCACACCACCTACATGAGCCCGGGAACGCTGGAAAACTTCCAGATCAGCATGCGGCTCGAGCTTGACGGCATCGGTGCCTCGCTGCGGAGTGAAGACGGCTACACCACGGTTGCTGAAATCGTCGCCGGAGGGGCTGCCGACCGGGATGGGCGGCTGCAGAAGAAAGACCGAGTGGTGGCGGTGGGGCAGGGCACCGACGGGGAGCTTGTCGACGTCGTCGACATGAATCTCAATGAAGTCGTCAAGCTGATTCGGGGCAAGCGGGGCACGACCGTGCAGCTGAAGGTGATTCCCGTCGGTCAGACGGCTCCCAAGATCTACGACATTGTCCGCGATCGGATCGAACTGAAAGATTCCGAGGCCCGCGGCGAGGTGATTGAGCAGGGCAGGAAGCCGGATGGCACGCCCTGGCGAATCGGTGTGATCAACCTGCCGAGCTTTTACATGGACATGGCCGGGGCTCGCTCCGGTCAGGCAGACTACAAGAGCACGACCCGCGACTGCCGGCGGATCATCCAGCAGTTCAAGCAGGAGCAGGTCGACTGCATAGCGCTCGACCTTCGCGACAACGGAGGCGGCTCGCTGCCCGAGTCGATCTCTCTGACCGGTCTCTTTATCGACACTGGCCCGGTGGTGCAGGTCAAGGATGCCGACGACCGTGTGCAGCAGTACGACGACATGGAGCCTG
>CALCGM010000125.1 GCA_937900985.1 uncultured Planctomycetaceae bacterium
TCGGCCAGCGACTCCACCCGCCGGGCGTCGTCGGCAATCACCGCCAGACCGCGGCGGGCGGCTGCCACCGCCGAGGGCAGGCACTGCCCTCCGACCCCGTCGTGTCCGGCCGTCTCCAGATACCGCACCAGCGGATCGCGGCCGGCGAGGTAACCACCGCCGCCCCCCAGGCTCCGCCACTGCGCGGCGATCCAGAGATCGACATCGCGGGGATCCACGCCCGCATGCGCCGCGAGCCCCCGGCCACCGCCGAGGGTGCCGAGCGAGTCGGATTCGTCCACCACGAGCAGGAAGTCGTGCATCGCCTTGAGCCGTAGCAACGACGCCAGGTCGAGCACCTCGCCGGTGGTGCTGCTGATGGCTTCGACCACCACCACCCGCCGACGGCTTCGTCCCTGCTCGCCGCCAAGGAGCCGAGCGAGCTGGCGGCAATCGCGAGCGCTGAAGTGTCGGCAGGCGGCGCGGGACGATTCTGCGGCTCGCACAATCCCAGGGCGGGCATCACGGTCGATGAGCAGCAGATCCCCTTCGCCGACGAGGCGGCCAAAGACGGCCGAGAGCGGCCCATGCTCGGGAGCCATCGCCACCGCCCGCTCAACGCCGAGAAACGCGGCCAGCTCCTCTTCGAAGGCATCGATGACGCCGGCGGAGGGCTCTGCCAGTTCACCAGTGGGCACGCTGCAGCCGAAGCAGTCGATCGCCTCCTTGGCTGCCGTCACCACATCCGGATGCCAGGCCAGGCCCAGATAGTCGGTGCTCGTCAGGTTGATCGCCGCAGCTGCCCGCTGCGCGTGCCGCGAGCCGCGGCGAGACGCGGCCCGCCGCTCGGTGTCGAGCCGGTCCACCAGATGCCGCTCGATGCGATGCACCAGGTCATTCCAGCAGTCAACGCCCTCGAGCCAGTCGGAGCGAAACCGCATCTGGTAGCGGCTCTCGATGCGGTGCACCACATCGTGGAAGGCAACGGCGTCGATCCCCCAGCTGGCAAAGGAATCTCCCAGCGCGAGCCTCTCCCCCACCGGCAGGCGATCGACCTCAGCCTGCACAAGCTGCTCGATCGCCTCGTGGGTGGTTGCGGGCGCCTCGTGGACGCTCACGGGAGCTCCTCCGGGCTGACGGATGCCAGCGGTTTGGGAGGGGGCAGCCGAGCGTTCGACAACGCGTGAAGCGGTTGGTGTCATGAGTCGGCTCCTCCTTGAAACCTTCTCGTGGTCGCAGATGTCGCAATCCCTGGGCCAGCCTGCTCAGCCGCTGCCCGCGTGGATCAGAGGCTCCGCCGTGCGAAGCGATGTCGAATATAGAAAAGGCTGCCGCTGGCCCCAAGCCCTGAGGCCGGCCAGCAACGCCCTTTTTAGCCCTCGCTGAGGAGTCGACGCAGCACGAACGGCAGAATCCCCCCAGCTTGAAACTGGTCGAGCTCCACCGGCGTGTCGATCCGCACCAGGCACGGAATCTCCTGCGTGCCGCCATCCGGCGACGTCGCCGTGACCACGATCGTCGACCGCGGTGCGAGGCTGCTGTCGATCGGAATGTCGAAGGTTTCTTCGCCGGTGAGCCCCAGTTCCTGCCACGGCTTGGGGAGCACCAGCGGGAGCACGCCCATACCGACGAGATTCGAGCGATGGATCCGTTCGAAGCTCGCCGCGAGCACGGCCTTCACGCCGAGCATCATCGTGCCCTTCGCGGCCCAGTCGCGTGAACTGCCCGTGCCATACTCAGCGCCAGCAAGCACCACCAGCGGTGTGCCCTCCGCCTTGTACTGCATCGCCGCGTCATACACCGGCATCACCTCGCCCGACGGCAGCTTGCGGGTCACGCCCCCCTCGGTGCCAGCCGCCAGCAGGTTGCGGATGCGGATATTGGCAAACGTGCCGCGGGTCATCACGCGGTCGTTGCCGCGGCGGGCCCCGTAGCTGTTGAAGTCGACTGGCTCCACGCCGTGCTCGACGAGGTAGGCACCCGCCGGGCTCACCTTGGCAATGCTGCCGGCCGGTGAGATGTGGTCGGTGGTCACGCTGTCGCCGAGGGCCAGCAGCACCCGAGCCCCCTTTACCGCCGCCAGCGGAGCCGGCTCGGCGGCAATCTCTGAGAGGAAGGGTGGCTCCTGAATGTAGGTGCTCGCTGCGTCCCAGTCGTAGAGTTCGCCCTCGGAAGTTGGCACTTCGTTCCAGCGTGGATTCGACTGCCAGACGTTGGAGTAGCGGGCCTCAAACTGCGCGGGCTTGACCGCTTCCGCCACCGTCTCGCGGACCTCGTCGGCGGTCGGCCAGATGTCGCGGAGAAACACATCCGCTCCATCGCTGCCCGTGCCGATCGGCTCGTGCTCGAGGTCGATGTCGGTGGTGCCGGCGATTGCGTAGGCAACCACCAGCGGCGGACTGGCCAGCCAGTTGGCCTTCACCAGCGGATTCACGCGGCCCTCGAAGTTGCGGTTGCCTGAGAGCACCGCTGCGGCCACCAGGTCCCCCTCGTCGATCGCCTTGGCGACAGGCTCGGGGAGCGGGCCGGAGTTGCCGATGCAGGTGGTGCAGCCGTAGCCGACGGTCTCAAAGCCGAGGGCATCCAGGTCGGCCGCGAGGCCGGAAGCTTCAAGGTAGTCGGTCACCACCCGGCTTCCCGGAGCGAGGCTCGTCTTCACCCAGGGCTTGGTGCCCAGGCCCTTGGCGCGTGCCTTCCGCGCCACCAGGCCGGCGGCCACCATCACGCCTGGATTGCTGGTGTTGGTGCAGCTGGTGATTGCAGCGATCACCACAGCACCGTGATGGATCTGCGAGCTCTCTCCGTTGTTGGCCACGGTGCCAGTGCTCGCGAGCGCCTCGCCCTCCAAGGCAAACCCACGGGCACTTGTCGGCGCGGTCAGCGCGTCGGCAAACGACTGCTTCACAGCGCCAAGCCGCACCCGGTCCTGCGGCCGCTTGGGGCCAGCCAGGCTGGGCACCACGGAACCGAGGTCGAGCGACAGGCACTTCGTGAACTCCGGCCGCGTGGCGGCTGCGGTGTGGAAGAGCCCCTGCTCCTTCATATACCGCTCGACCAGTTCCACCTGGGCCGCCGGGCGGCCAGTCAGCCGCAGGTAGCGGAGCGTTTCCTCGTCGATTGGGAAAAAGCCCATCGTGGCCCCGTATTCCGGCGCCATGTTGGCGATCGTGGCCCGGTCGGCGAGGGTCATGCTGGCCAGCCCGTCGCCGAAAAACTCGACAAACTTGCCGACCACGCCCTCCTTGCGGAGGATCTCGGTGACCATCAGCACAAGGTCGGTGGCGGTGGCGCCCGCAGCGAGCCGGCCGGTCAGCTCGAAGCCGACCACTTCCGGCATCAACAGCGAGAGCGGCTGGCCGAGCATCACCGCCTCTGCCTCAATGCCGCCCACGCCCCAGCCGACCACGCCCAGGCCGTTGATCATCGTGGTGTGGCTGTCGGTGCCCACCAGCGTGTCGGGCACCGCGACGGGCAGCCCGCCGTCGGCCGACTCCCGCAGAAACACGCAGCCGGCCAAAAACTCGAGATTCACCTGGTGCACAATGCCGATCGCCGGCGGCACCACGCGGAAGTTGTCGAAGGCCTGCTGGCCCCAGCGGAGAAAGGCATACCGCTCGGCGTTGCGGCGAAACTCGAGGTCGACGTTCTGCTCGAGGGCCTGATGCGTGCCGAAGAAATCGACCTGCACCGAGTGGTCGATGACGAGGTCGACAGGCACCAGCGGATTGATCTTCTCAGGATCACCGCCGAGCCGCTTCATGGCCGCCCGCATGGCCGCCAGGTCGACGACGCACGGCACCCCGGTGAAGTCCTGCAGCACCACCCGGGCTGGCTTGAACGGAATCTCGGCTGCGGCAGGGGCCGCGGCGTTCCAGGTCGCAAGCGCCCGAATGTCCGCCTCGGTCACGGCATAGCCGTCGCATGTCCGCAGCAGGGCCTCGAGAATCGTCCGCAGGCAGTAGGGCAGCCGGGCGGTGGTGGTCACGCCAGCGTCGTCGAGGGCCCGCAGGCGGTGGTAGGTCGCCTGTCCAGA
>CALCGM010000126.1 GCA_937900985.1 uncultured Planctomycetaceae bacterium
GAACTCGACCAGCGAGGTCGGCACCAGGGCGAGCTCGACCGGGCTGACGAACGGACGATTGAGCCAGGGGAACCAGGCGACCCGCGAGCCGCCGGGAGGCGACAGCTTGTCGAGCTGATCCTCGTTGGCGGGATCGTAGTTGTTTGGATCTGTGATTGGTGGCTTCGTTCCCTGGGCAAACCGTTGCTGCCAGAAGCGGCCGCTGGTGGTGCCGGTCAGCTCGCGGCGTGTGGCTGCATAATACTGCCGTGGCACATCGGAGTTCGGGGCGACTTCCGTGCGATCGGCGACCGGCACCGACTCGATGCGGTCGACCTCGATATACGGGTTGAAGTCGGCCTGCGAGGGATCCGGCTGGTAGGGCAGCTGCGGGTCGGCCAGCCGCTCCAGCAGGATCACCTGGTCGGTGGTGCCGGCGGCTGAAGAGGGAAGCGGGCCAGAGGGGAGGCCATCCATCAGGTTGATGACCAGCTGCGGCAGCCCGCCGGCGACTTGCGGATTCTCCGCGACCGAGGTCCCGCGGTTGCCGGTGACGCAAAGCCAGCCATCCGGCGGCATGAATCGGGCCTGCGGATCAGGGTCGTCGCTGGAGTATTGAGGGGTGGCTGGGTCGATCGTGATCGCGTTGGGATCGACGAGGTCAAAACGGATGATCGACGCCGTGGCCGACGCTCCCAGCCTCATCCTCCACACGGGGGAGTCGGCATCACCGCCGCCGAGGAGGGCAAGATCGACCTCGTTCATCAGCACGCCGCCGGGATCACGAGCGGCGAGCTCCATCGCCACCGCATCGGGGTCGAGAGGATCAGGCCCGGGGATTGCGTTGCCGTTCTGGTCGTAGGGCAGCACGTTGCCTCCATCGAGCGCCTTAGCTGCCCAGGGGTGATGCAGCACGACATGCACGCCGCCTTCATCGCCGTCCTCATTCTTCCAGCAGAGGGCTTCGGTGATCAGCACTTCCGGCCGCTCAAGGCCGATGACGAAGAGGCTGGTGGTGACATCAATGTCCCAGCCATCAGTCGGATCTTCGTCGAAGAAGAAAACGCTCATCGTGGAGTCGGCGTCGCGGAAGTCGACAACGTTGACGGCCCACTGGGCGATCGATTGGCAGATCGCGGAGCTCGGCGGTGCCCCGCTCGGGTCGTCGACCAGCGTCCAGAGGAGCGTGTAGAGGTTGCGGCAGAGGGCCTCCCGGCGGGCAACGGCCGTGCCGTCTGCCAGGTCGATCTGGCGGTTGAGGTCGAGCCGGCGGCCGGTCATGAGTTCGGGGCCGAGGAGGTCGGCAAGCATCGCTGGATCGAACGAACGCGTGGTGAGCACGTTCTCGATCTGCCGCCAGGTGTCGCCGACAACCGCGGTGCTGTCCCAGGAGTCGGTGGTGAGCAGGAACCGCAGACGTTCGGCGTCGGAGCCGAGCAGCGCCGAGAGCCGCGTGGGCAGCTGGCTCGCATCCCAGTCGTAGACGCGGAGCACCCGCTCCAGTTCGTCCGGGAGGAACGGGTTGTCGAAGGAGGAGGCTCGTCCCAGCCGGATTTCGTAGGGGTCGTCGGTGGTGTCGCCGAACCAGGAGCCCTGCGGCTTGACGTACCACATCTTCGACACGATCCCGTCGCCGATGGCCTGGGAATCGGCAATCACCTTCATCCGTCCGCTGAGGTCGGAGGGCGAGTTGAACTGATCGGGATCCGATTCGAAGGCGGTCGGGGCGATCCCAACCCGCCAGGAGTCAGCCGCGCTCTTGGGGAACCTCGCGCCGCCCTGGGCGACGTGATCCGGATGCCGGTTCTCGTCGCGGATCATGCTGAGGCGATCGTTGACTTCTGCCTCACCCGCAGCGATCACGTTATTCAGATTTGCCGAGTCGAGCCCGTAGCGACCGGGGATGTTGTTGATCTGGACCGAAGGTCGCTTCTGAAGCGGATCGACGTTGGTTTCCGCCTGCTGGAGGCCGTTGAAAAAACCGCGGCCGCGGCGATCCGCCTCGGTTGCCGCATCCTGGTCGGCTTGATCTGCCGGGGCAGGCAGCCAGCCCGGCTTGTTGAAGAAGAGATCCCAGATTCGCACTTCCGCCGGCCCGTAGCCGGAGCCGTAGGCGAGTTCGTCAAACTCGGCGCTCGTGAGGCCAGCAGGCAACGCTCCTTGCGGAGGCCAGGCGAGGAGGGGGTTTGCCGGATCGGCAGCCGTGAGCATGGCTTCAAGCTGAAACGGGCTGCCGTGGGCATTGAGGTTCAGCCGGCTGTCGAGATCGAGCACAAGGTAGGCCGCCTGGGCGCGGTAGGTCGTGCCGTCGTCGGCCCGCATCAGCGGGAAGCCCACGTCGATCCACTTGCTGTCGAGCACGCCGTCGGCGTCGTTGTCGACTTCGGGCGTGACGCCTGTGTCATCCACTTCGAAAAACGACATCTTGCGGACGGCCACCTCCGGCTGGATCGACAGGTCGGGGTTGGTGGCGTTGGCATAGACGTCGAAGGGCTGGCCAGACGCGTCGGTCGCCACCAGGCTCGCCAAATACGGGTCGCTCATGACGCCAGCTTGGTTGGGATCGTCGCCGAAGCCGTCATAGGGTTCGTTTGTGTCGAGTCCTGCCAGTGGAGGCTGGGGGATAGACGAGTCGCCAACGAACTCACGGCCGTTGATCACGACATGGATTGAGTTGGGATCGTTGGATGTTGCGGCGATGCCCCGTTGGAGGTCCGCCGCCGTGATCTCGTTGCCATCGACCGGCGAGACTGCCGCGATGGTGATCTCGGTGGTCGCCTGGGGCGAACCAGAGGCCAGCAGAATCCGACGACTGCGGCACATGCCGGGGAAGGTCAGCGTGGCCACACGGCCGTTGACGGACGCTGGG
Organism: uncultured Planctomycetaceae bacterium; assembly: GCA_937900985.1. GTDB lineage: Bacteria > Planctomycetota > Planctomycetia > Pirellulales > UBA1268 > M30B53. Next base: position 2,849 of record CALCGM010000126.1, read on the forward strand.
GGCAGGGCGACACCATTCGCGGCGAGGGTGAGCCTGAGAAGCCCGCCGGGAAGCTGAGTGTGGGTGGTGATGCGGCCGTATCGGCCGCGGACGTTCGGAGCCGGGAGCGTCTTGCCATATTTATCACCGAGGAGGTCGTCGCCCGTCCGCAGCGACGCCTCTTTGCAGGCGGCATCGGTTGTGCCGCGGGCGAGAATCCGGAAGGCGTCGTCAACGAGTCGCCTGCCTGCGGCACCGGTGGCCGTCTCCTGGGCTGCTGACGCGCGGGAGAAGGCCCGAGCGGTGGCGCGGGCCCGGCTGGTGACCACCATGTAGGTCGTGCCGAGCATCATGAAGAGCGTGAGCATGCTGAGCACGATCAGCAGCAACACGCCGCGGGGCTCGCGGCCTGCCCGCAAGCCTGCGGGCAGGAATCCGCCGGAATGTCGTGTGGTGAAGATCATTGTGTCACCCTTCGGTGCGGTGCACCGTGCCGTTTGCCCCTTCGGCACGGTGCGTCGTGTTCGGTTGTGTTGTTCAGACTCGGCGATCCCGCTGCCGCCAGCGGGATTCTGGAAATGCCGCTACTCGCTCCACTCCGACGAACCCTCAAGCGTGACCGGCAGCTGCAGGCCAGCGACTGCGCCGGGAAGGATGTAGAGCCGTTCGTCGGGTTTGGGAATGGTCCCGAAGACATCGCCTTCAAAAGAGATGCCCATCCTCAGGCCGGCCGTCGGGGTTGAGTGGTCACTGACGATCAACGCGCGATACCAGCGGAAGAGCGTGGGACTTGTTGGATGGTCAGTCCAGAGAACGAGGCTCCCCGGCTTCACGACATCGCGGATGGTGTCGCCATCCGGAAGCGCCACGGGGGCGCCGGTAGGATCCGGATCAACCCACAGGCCGAAGGCCGGGTCGGTGCTGTCGGTCACCGGGGCGAGGGCGAAGGGCAGTGTCGACGGGTCGCGGCGATGGAAGACCACGATCGTGAGCGTTGC
>CALCGM010000127.1 GCA_937900985.1 uncultured Planctomycetaceae bacterium
CGCCCTGCCCCTCGGGCCTACCTTCCCGCCCCTCGCCGAGTCGGCTCCGCTTTTTTCGTGCGGTGCGGGCAGCGATATCGGGGGAGAGAGCTCCTGGCTCTGCACAACTGACGCAATGACAACAGCTCGCATCATGTCCGATACCCGACGATCTTCTCTCGAAGTCTCGCCCGCTCCGCGGCTCCGCCCCGACGGTTTTTCTGGGGTTTTCTGGACTGCTGCGGTCGTGTGGCTGGTCGCGATGAATGCCGGCTGCACGTCGTCGCTGACGGCGATTGCGCTCCGCGATGCGATGCGGGAAATCGCGGAATACGGGCGACGAGGCGATCAGGCCATCGACGAGGCTGACGAAGAGCAGCTCGCCGACGATGCCGCCCCCGAAGACCTGATGTCGCTTGAGGAAGCGATTGACTCAGCCGTCACAAGGCTGGCTGCTGTTGGCAGACTCGATGCGGAGGCCCGGCAGATGCTGCTGGAAACGCTCGAGTCGACCGGCCAGGAAGACTGGCCCATCGTGATCGAGTCGTTTGCCTCATCGCTTGAGGAGATGTCCAGGGGTGACGACGCGATTGAGCAGGTGGCTGAAACACTTGAGGCCGAGGCGAATGAGGCCGCAGCGGACAACGCAGCGGTGCCGGAGGCAATGGCTGCCGACGAGCCGGTCGCCGCGGTCGATCCCGAGGAGGTGACCGAACTGGCCGCAGCTGCGGAAGCAGGCGAGGCGGAAGCCGTCGCCGAACCCGCCGTGGAGGCCAGCCCCGAGCAGCTGGTCAGCGGACCACCGAACGCGACCGAGGAAGAAACGCCACACGTCGCCGAAACCGAGCAGGAGCCGGCCCCGGCGGTGGTGGCAGAGCAGCCCGCAGAAGAGACGGTTCCGGTGGCCGCCGTGGAGGCCGTCGAGCCGCCGGCCGACAACGTCGCCGAGCAGGCAGCCCCTGCGGCGGAGCGTGCGGAGCCATCGCTGCTCGCGGTCAGCGAGGCAGACACCTCCGCGGAAGCCGGGCCAGAGGCGTTGGCCACAAACGCGAGCCCCGGCCTGCTTGCCGATCGCGTCACCTCCGCCATTCGTGAGCTGCCCGTGAGTGAGACGCCATCGCTGTCGCCCGAGGAGACGATGCAGCGGCTTGAAGAGGCGCTCGCGTTGGCTCGCCGGCAGGCGCCCCTGCGGGTCGACAACCCCTGCTTTGCCTGGCAGGTGCGGGCCTGGGGCGATGTTGAACGCTGCGATGTGTCTCGGTTTCATACCGGCCAGCAGGTGATCGTCTACTTTGAGGTGGATAACCTCACCAGCGACCAGCAGTCTGATGGGCATGCCACCAAACTCGATACCGAACTGAGGCTCGTCAACGCCTCCGGCGAATGTCTCCATGAGTGGGAGTTTCCGCCCCTGGCGGAGAGCTGCCCCACGCCTCGTCGTGACTATTTTGCTCGCTACATTCTTGAGCTTCCTGAAGGGATCGCTCCTGGGCCGCTGCGGCTGGAGATGACCGTCAACGATCTCCTCGGGGAGAAGTCGGCGGATGTTGCCCTGCCTCTTGAGCTGGTCGGCACGCCGAATCTCCCTGATGAGCGAGTGGCGAGCGACGCCACGCTGCTGCGGTAGTCGGCCTGCTCTGGTTTGACAGCCGAAAGAGTGGCGAACTACCCTTGCTCTCACGGGTAGACAACTGTGGTTTTTGCCTCCTTACATCAAGTGTGTCAGGGAGGCCGACGCCGCTATCACTGAGCGTTTGCGCAGCATGTGAGCTGCGTACAAGACGGTTCATGCACACACCGGCCGTGCTTCGCTGCTTTCTGATCCTTTGCCTCTGGCAGGGGCCCCTGCCCGTCTGGCACGCCCATGGCACGCTGCCCGACGCCCCCGAGGCCTCTCGGGCGTGGCTCGCCAAACACCTTGAAACGCATCATGCCTCTGTCGATCCCTGTGACGTCGTGTGCTTTGGATGGCATCTCCACTTTGAGGTGCCCCATTCCGAAGGCGACCCCGACGACGTTCCCAGCCCGAGCCTCCGCGACCCTGTCGTGATTGCGACCAACGGCGATGGTGGGAGGCTGCCAGGTGGTGGGGGGCTGCCTTTTGTCACGACGGATGCCCCGTACCCACTGGCACACAGGCCGCTGGTGGAGTCGGCGCGATCTCCCCGCTCCGCACGGAGGGGGTTCTTTCCTGACGACGCGGCGTCTCTGCCGCTCCCGCTGCGAATCGGCGTCGCCCGCTGTTAGCGGCCCCCACTGACGGCTGCCGGCGACCATGGCTGTGGTCGGCGAGGGTGCACGGTTTCGCTGTCAGCACGATGGCGGGCAGGTCTGCTCAGGTTTCGCATGCCTCGACGGCGCGTGGGCAGTCAGGGCGAGGCGAAGGCGATGCGTTTCCGCCCGCACAGCGACGACCGGTTTTGGCGATTCATCACCCGACACAACGATCCAACGACGGAGCACACGATGACAGCGACCCCCTCGGTTTTCTGGCGACGGCAAACGGCCGGCTGGCTGATGGGGCTTGGCCTCATCCTGGGCGCTGCTGCTGGCGGAGGCGGAGTCTGGTTTTTCACGCAGCCGAGCGAGCCGGCCCCGGAGGCGGGGGGCGAGGTGGCCGGTGCGGAGGCTGCTGCCGATGGCCGAGCCGGTGAGCCCAGCCTGGATGGCGATGGACATGCCGGGGGCGTGCTGTTTCCTGAGGCATCCTGGGCTGCCGCGTCGCTCGAGATCGCTGCTGCAGACGTTGGCCTGATCGAGCAGGTCACGTCGGTCACCGGCAAGGTGACGCTCAACGAAGACCGGCTGGCCCACCTCTATCCGCTTGTGGAGGGCCGCGTCGATGAGGTCAATGTCGGTCTTGGTGACACCGTCACGCGGGGGCAGCAGATGGCCGTCATCCAGAGTCGCGAAGTGGGCGATGCGATGCTCGCGCTGGCCCAGGATCGTCAGCAGCTGAGCTTTCTCAAGCAGCAGGACGCGTGGACCCAGGAGATCACGAGCAACGCGGTGGCGATGATCGACCTGCTGCGAGGGGATCCAACGGTCGAGGAGATCGAACGGCAGCTCAGCGATCGGCCCCTCGGGGAGTATCGCGACAAACTGATGACCGCCTATATCAACAAGAGCACCAGCAAGAAAAACCTCGAGCGTCTCGAACCCCTGCGATCGCAAGGCATCGTCGCCTCGCGGCAGATCTACGAGGCCCAGGCGAGGTGGGATGCCGACCGGGCGACCCTTCAGTCGCTGCTTGAGCAGCTTGAGCAGGAAGCCCGTCAGGCGGGCATCCGCTCCACCCAGAAGGTGACTGAGCTTCACACCCGAGTGGCGGTTGATGAGGCGGCCCTAAAGATTCTCGGCTTTGACGATGGCGACATCGCGGCGATCGATCCCGCCCAGGGAGCGGAGCTTGCCCGCTGCCCGATCGATGCCCCCTTTGACGGCACGGTGATTTCCAAGGATGTGGCCCTGATGGAGCATGTTGGCCCTGCCAACCAGATCCTGGGGGTGGCGGATCTCTCCACCGTCTGGCTCTCGGCCGATGTCTACGAAGAGCAGCTCCCGCTGATCGTGGGCGTCGGGGAGCGGACCGTTCGCTTTCGCTCCTCCGCCTGGCCCGGGGAGTCGTTTGAGGGCACGGTCTTCTATGCCGGCGATGTGGTCGACCGGGAAACCCGCACAGTCAACCTGCGGGTGGTGGCCGACAACGCTGAGCGAAAGCTGAAGCCGGGCATGTTTGTGACCATCGAACTGCCAGACATGGCTGCCGCCACGGTTTTGCAGGTGCCGCTGACGGCAGTGTTCGACCACGAAGGCCGCTCGTTCGTGTTTGTGCATCTCGGCGGCGAGCGCTTCGAGCGGCGGGATGTGGTGGTGGGCCGCCAGGGAGGCTCAGCCGTTGAGATCGCCAGCGGGCTCAAGGCTGGGGAGCAGATCGTCGTCAGCGGCGGCTTCGCCCTGAAGTCGCGGATGCTTTCGGCCCTGCTGGAAGAGGAATGACGGCGGTGCCCCGTCAGGGCAGCCCGACGCTGGAACGGTTACGCCACGCATCTTGGAATCGCACTCATGGTCTCGACGCTCATCGACTTCTCGCTCCACAACCGCTTTGTGGTGATGCTGCTGGCGGTCGTGCTTCTTGGAGTGGGAGCCGCCTAGGTGGCCACGCTGCCGCTCGATGCGGTGCCCGACCTGACCAATGTGCAGGTGCAGGTGCTGACCACGTCGCCGTCGCTGGGGCCAGTGGAGGTGGAACAGTTCATCACCTTTCCGGTGGAAAACGCCATGAGCGGGCTGCCCAAGGTGGAGGAGATTCGCTCGATCAGCCGCTTCGGCCTCTCGGCGGTGACCGTCGCCTTCGAGGAAGGTACCGACATCTACTGGGCTCGCAACCTGATCAACGAACGGCTGCAGCAGGCCCGCGAGAACATCCCGCCAGGCATGGGCGACCCGCAGATGGGCCCGATCGCCACAGGCATGAGCGAGATCTATCAGTTTGAGGTGCGTGCCAAGCCCGGCTACGACTTCGACCAGATGGAGCTGAGGACGATCCTCGACTGGCAGATCGCCTTCCAGCTTCGGAGCGTGCCTGGGGTGATCGAAGTCAACACCTTCGGCGGGCAGCTGAAGACCTACGAGATTCAGGTCGACCCCGACAGACTGCTCAACTTCAACATCTCGCTGAGCCAGGTGTTTCAGGCTCTCGAAGAAAACAACGGTAACGCCGGTGGCGGTGCGATTGCCCGTGGCGAGGAGCAGCGGCTGATCCGTGGCGAGGGACTCGTGCAGAGCCTCGACGACATCCGCACGATCGTGCTCGACAGCCGCAGTGATGGAACGCCGATTCGCATCAGCGACATCGGTGAGGTGCGGTTTGCACCCATGCTCCGGCAAGGCGCAGTCACCCGTGATGGCGACCGCGAGGCGGTCACCGGCATGGTGATGATGATCATGGGAGGCAACTCCCGACAGGTGGTCGCAGACGTCAAGGAGCGGATTGCCGCCATCAACGACACGCTGCCGGAAGGCGTGTTTATCGACACCTTCTACGACCGCACCGAGCTTGTGGCCAAAACGATCCACACGATCACGGAAAACATCGGCGTCGGTGTGGTGCTGGTGATCGTGATGCTGTTTCTGCTGCTGGGTGACGTGCGGGCGGGGCTGATCGTGGCCGCGGCGATTCCACTCTCGGCCATGGCCGCCCTGATCGCCATGAAGCTCGCCGGCGTGTCGGCCAACCTGATGAGCCTCGGAGCGGTCGACTTCGGTGTGATCGTCGACGGGGCCGTCGTGATGGTGGAAAACGCCGTCCGGTCTGCTGCGGGCTACCAGCGGAAGCATCCCGGGAGCCGCGTGCCGCTGGGCGTCTTCAAGGCATCGAGCAAGGAGGTGGGCACGCCGATCATGTTTGCCGGCCTGATCGTGATCATCGTGTTTCTGCCCATCCTCAGCCTGGAGGGCGTCGAGGGCAAGATGTTTCGCCCGATGGCCTTCACCTTCATGTCGGCGATGACCGGCGCCCTGATCCTTTCGGTGACGGTCATGCCGGTGATGGCGTCGCTTTTTCTGGCCCGACGGGTGAGCGAGAAAGACACCTTCTTGGTGCGGTGGTGCAAGGCCCTCTACCGCCCCCTGCTTGCCGGAGCGATGCGGCACCCGGTGCTGATGCTTGGCTCGGCGATCGCTGCCTTTGTCGCGAGCGTGGTGCTTGCCTCCACCTTCGGCCTGGAGTTTGTGCCCAAACTCGATGAGGGCGACATCGCCATTCAGGCCACCCGGCTGCCGAGCGTGTCGCTTGCCACGTCGGTGGAGATGACCAAGGCGATGGAGCGGACGCTGCTGAAGTTTCCGCAGGTGGAGAGTGTCGTTTCCAAGACGGGCCGCCCCGAGATTGCCAATGACCCGATGGGCGTGCATCAGACCGACATCTTCGTGAAGCTGCGGTCGCCAGACGGCGACACGGTTGCGGACTACGACAAGCAAGCCCTGATCGACCAGATGCACACGGCCCTCGAGGCAGAGGTGCCGGGCAACTCCTACAGCTTCACGCAGCCGATCGAGCTGCGCGTTCAGGAGCTCGTGGCTGGTGTGCGGTCAGACATCGGCTTGAGCCTCTATGGTGACGACCTTGAGGTGCTCGCCGCCGAGGGTGACAGAATCGTGCGGGCGCTCGACAGCGTGCCAGGCGCCGCCGACGTGCAGGCTCAGCAGATCGCGGGACTGCCGTATGTGCGGGTCAAGATTCGTCGCGATGCGATCGCCCGCTACGGTATCAATGCCTCGGCGGTGCTGGATGCCGTTCGCGTGATCGGCGGGCACGTCGTCGGTGAGGTCTTCGAGGGGCAGCGGCGGTTTCCGATGCAGGTTCGCATCGCCCCCCGCTGGCGGCAAGACATCGACCGCATCGGGCAGCTCAAGGTCGACGACGCCCTCGGCCGACAGATCCCGCTTTCCCAGCTGGCCGACATCGTTGTCGAAGACGGCCCCGCCGAGATCAGCCGCGATGCGATCCGCCGCCGGCTGCTGATTCAGTGCAATGTCCGCGGCCGTGACCTCGCCGGCTTTGTGGCCGACGCCCAGCGGACCGTGGCCGAAAAGGTCACCCTCCCCGCCGGCTATTCGCTCACCTGGGGCGGCCAGTTTGAAAACCTCGAGCGGGCCAGCAGCCGCCTGATGATTGCGGTGCCGGTGGCCCTGCTGTTGATCTTCTCGCTGGTCTATCTGACCTTTTCCTCGGTCCGGCTCACGCTGCTGATCTATCTCAATGTTCCCATCGCCGCGACCGGGGGCATCGTCGCCCTCTGGATCCGCGACATGCCCTTTTCGATTTCTGCGGGCGTGGGCTTCATCGCCTTGTTTGGCATCGCCGTCATGAATGGCGTGGTGCTGATCGAGCACATTCGCCACCTGCGGCGAGCAGGACGGGATCGGCAGACAGCGGTCACCGAAGGCGCGATTGACCGGCTCAGGCCGGTCTTGATGACCGCCACGACCGATGCGCTCGGCTTCCTGCCGATGGCGATCTCATCGAGCGCCGGGGCCGAGGTGCAGCGGCCCCTGGCCACGGTTGTGATCGGCGGCCTGGTCACCTCCATGGTGCTCACCCTGCTGGTGCTCCCGGCGATCTACCGCTGGTTTGAGCCGCCGGAGTCGCCCGACGAGATGGCTGAGCCGGGAGAAGACAGCGCCTCTCCTGCCTTTGGGTAGGCGGCAGATAGGGGGCCGCTCGGGGGGAGCCGGGGCTGGTCCGCCGGGCGCTCTCCTCGGCCATCCCGGCCTCGGCTCGCTCAGGCATGCGCGGCGCTTTGGCCCTCCGGGCGTCGCTTGCTCCTGCACGCCGGCGAACTCAGCCCCGGCTCCCCCCTCGCTCAGTGAGAGGGAG
>CALCGM010000128.1 GCA_937900985.1 uncultured Planctomycetaceae bacterium
CCGCAGGAAAATGGTGGCGTGGTGATTGTCACCGTGTCTGCCGTCGCTTCCAGCTGCAACCCGCGGGCGGGATCGATGCCAAGCACCCTGGCTCCGGCGATCTCCCAGCCGTCTGTGCTCGTCAGCGGCTGGAGCTTGAAGTTTTGAATGGCCCACACGTCTCCCTCTGTGGAGAAGTGGAAGCCGCGGCCGGTGCTCTGCTGCCAGGCGGGAAAGGGCCAGCCCTCGCTATGGGCCATGCCGCGATGCTGCTGCATTGAGACGTAGCCTTCGTCGCTGATGCGGCGACTGAGGAAGGAACGCCGGTAGCGGCGGCATGGCTCCGGTCCGGTCCAGAGGGTGGCGTGGGGCAGCCAGGCGTCCCAGAGCGTGCAGTTGGAGAAGGCGTGGGGCTGGTGGAGCGCAAAAAGCTCGTTGAGCGAGGCGATCGGCTCCTCGTGGCCTGGAACCTCAAAGCGAAGAGGTTCCGCCGCGAACGTGGTGCTTGCCAGGAAGCCCGTCGTTGGGAGCAGACTGTGAGTCACAACGGCCATGCCGGCCCACACGGCCAGTCTCGTAGCTGCAGTCATCTGATCACCTCTTTCTTCGGGGCGGCTTCCATTTTCACCCCCTCATGGGTGCCGTTGGTTGTAGCCTATCTCCGAAATCTGGAGGCCTGGAGAGAAGGCGTCGGCCAACGCCGCCACGATGTGTGTTGCCGATGCGGCAGGCCACTCACGGAAAACTCACGCGGTTTCGGGCTGTCGCTTTGGGGCAGGGCCGGTAGGTTTTGAGGATCCGGGAGGTGATGCACGGCCTCCGCGGCAGCCGCAACGGAGGACAGCCAGATGCGGGTTCGTTCGCTGTTTCTTTCCGACATGCACCTCGGCTGTCGCTTCAGCCGAGCCGACGAGCTGTTTCAGTTTCTCGGCCGGGTGGAGCCCGACCGCCTCTATCTCGTGGGCGACATCATCGATGGCTGGAAGCTGAAGCGGTCGTTTTACTGGAACGATACCTCCAGCTTTGTCGTTCGCCGCATCCTCGGCATGCTCAAGCGTGGCACGCGTGTCTACTACGCCACCGGCAACCATGACGAGTTTCTGCGACCCTTCGCGCCGCAGACGCTCGGCCACATGGAACTCGCCGACATGTTCATTCATGAAACCGTCGACGGCCGCCGGCTGCTCGTGATCCATGGTGATTTTTTTGACCACCTCACCAAGCATGCCGCCTGGGTCTACCACCTCGGCGACCGGGCCTACACGGCGGCCCTGCATCTCAACAAGTGGATGAACCTCGCCCGCCGGTCGCTGGGGTATCCCTACTGGTCGTTCAGCTCGCTCCTCAAGACGAAGGTCAAGCGGGCGGTCAACTTCATCAATGATTTCGAGCACTTCGTGGCCCGCTACACCACGAAGAAAGGCTGCAGCGGCGTGGTCTGCGGACACATTCACGTGCCTGCCATTCGGCAGATCGATGGCGTCGACTACTACAACTGCGGCGACTGGATGGAGCACTGCACGGCGCTGGTGGAGCATGTCGACGGCCGGATCGAACTGGTCGACCACACCTGGTTGGCAGGTGAGCCGGACGTCGTCGATCGTGATCTCGACGACACCGTCTTCCCCGTTGAGCCGGCGGTGGCGGCCTTGGTGGCCTCCGGCCCAGGTGTGCTCTCAGTTCCCCCTGTAGCCAAGGCGAGCTGAGAGCGAGCTGTAGCCGTCGGCATCACTTCTTCGGGCCGCTCGCCTCAGCCAGGGGTATGCTGGGGATGTCAGGGCGTGCGAGCGACGCTGCGGCGAGCCACGTGGCTCGATGCCGCCGTGTCGATGAAGGAGATGAGTTGATGCAGGCTTCTTTTCACCATTCCGGTCGCGGTGCGGACTGCGAGCAAACGGGCTCTCTCGGTCGCGGGCGGCCTGCCGCTGGTCTGCTGCTGCTGGCGGCGGCCGCGGGCGTCTGGCTGGTCGCTGGTCCAGCCGTCGCGCAGCCGCCGCGGTCGAGCACGCGGAAGCCGAGCCCTGCGGAAATCAAGCGGCTCGACACGCAGCTCAACGACGCCTACGGCGTGTTTATGAATCAGACGGTGGACCTGATCACGTCGTATGAAAACCTCGGCCAGTTTGATCGGGCGAAGGTGATCGTCGAGGCGCTCGCCAAGCTCGACCCTGAGAATGAGGCGATGAAGACCAAGATCGCCGACCTCGAAAAGCGGATGCTGGAGGCCGGCGTCTTTGAGGTGAATCTGGTGCCCGGCGAGGGCTGGCAGGCCATCGGTGCCGTTGCCAACGGCGACGTCGTGCGGGTGCAGATCACGGGAGAGTATCGCTTTCAGACGGTTGGATCGACGACGGCTGATGGCATCACCGGTGACAGCCCGGAGACCGACTTCATGCGGGGCATCCCGCTCGGGGCCGTGATGGGCGTGATCGCGCCGGCGTCGCAGGCAGGCGGCGACAAGAAGGACGAGAAGCCCCGGCCGTTCGTCGTCGGTTCAAACTACGACAAGCGGGCTGACAAAGACGGCGTGCTCTACCTCAAGGCCAACCTGCCGATCGGCACGAAGTGCACCGGCCGCCTGGAGGCCAAGATCACGGGGCCTCGCCGGTAGCCATCGCGGCGGTGCAGCGAAGATTACCGGAAGGTGATGCTGTCGACATTCATCAGGCCTCCGCGGTTCTGGGCGTTTTGAAACACAAGGTAGAGGTCGCCCCGCTGACGGCGAGGCTCCAGCGGCACCAGCTTCTCGGAAAAGGCTTCCCAGTCGCCGTTGACCTCGACGGGTGTGGAGCCGAGCACCGGTCCGTCAAACGAGCCAAACCGAATCTCGATTGTGCCGCCGGCCCCGGCGCTCGCTGCCTGAATCGCCACCGCCTCCACCCGAGCGAGGTCGATGTCGCGAAACAGCAGAAAGCCATCGTGGTTGATCGCGCCCATAAACACACCGCCTGAGGCGCGGCCCGAGCTGATCGGCTGCGTGCCGCTGGCAGCATCGGCCGCTTCGGCCTCCACCGTGCGGCGGCGGAGGGTCACTCTGCTGGAGCCCGAGAGGGGAGGAATCGCGTCGCGGCCAAGGTCGGTGTAGCTCGCCTCGAGCCGAATCGTCGACGCCGTGTCGTCGATCGGTATCTCATTGACGAAGCCCTGATACTGCGGATTGATCGTGTCTTCGGTCACCGCGTAGACGTAGGCCACCATCTGCTGCACCTCGGCGGGGGTGTGCTGGCTGTGGGGCAGCATGCCGACCTTGCCCCACACGCCCGTCGATCCACCGAGCACCCGCTTCACCGACTCCTCCATCGCGTGCGGCTGATCGCGGTATTTCGTGGCGACCTCGAGAAAGCTCGGGCCGATCAGCCGGCGGTGCGGGGCATGGCAGTTGAGACAGTCGCTCTGCTTGATCAGGGCCAGGCCTGGCGGCACCTCGGCTGCGGCCGCCCCTCCGTGGCTGGCGATCGCCTCCACAAACAGCCGGGTGGCCGCCGTGGCCTCAATCGGATCCCAGGAGTCGTCGCCGGCCTCCTCCAGTTCATCGAAGTCGCTGGCGCCATCTTCGCTGTCGCGAACAGCGAGCCGGTAGTGGATCGGCTGGCCGGGATCGAAGAAGTCGCCATCTCGCGGCTCGAGAAACCGCACCTCGGGCATCGCGTTGCCCACGACCACTGGCAGCGACGTCGTGCTGCGGCCGCCGTGGGGATCGCTGACCTCAAGCTCAACGGTGAAGACACCGGGATCGGGAAACGCTGCGGTGATCTCCGAGGCGTCGCCCAGCAGCCGGCGGGAGGGGTGCTCACCGCTGCCGACAGCCACCCAGCGATAGGCGAGCGGGTCGCCGTCTTTATCGGTCGAGTCGGCTGCGGAGAAACGCACCAAGAGTGGCTCGCGGCCAACGGCGTCTTCCGCCTGTGCGACCGCGACCGGCGTGCGGTTGCCCGCGGCGTAGTCGATGCGGACCAGCCGGGCATCGGGATTCACGCCCCAGGTCTCGCCATACTCGATCACCAGCAGCGAGCCCTGGTGATCAAACACCATGTCGATCGGCCGCACGAAGGTCCGCTGCGGGAGAAACTTCTCCATCCGCTCGAGGCTGCCGTCGCTCGCCAGATGTAGAGCCCAGAAGCCGTTGCGTGACCAGTCGTAGGCGAAGAGCGTGCTGTCGAAGGCAGCGGGAAACTTGGTTGGCGATTCCAGCGAGGCGTCGTGGTAGTAAACGGGCCCAGCACAGGCGGTGCGGCCCCCGGAGCCTGCCTCGGGAAAGGTCTCGCTCGCCCCGCCGGGATAGTAGACAAACGCAGGATTCGCTGGCGGCAGGATCGTGCTGCCGGTGTTGTTGACCGAGTGGTTCTCGGGCGCGGCCGGATCGAGCGGCTTGCCGATCTCACCAGTCTCGAAGTCGATGATCGGGTAGGCAAAGTTGTCGCCAATAAAATAGGGCCAGCCGAAGTTGCCTGCCTGGGGCGCGCGGTTGATCTCGTCGTAGCCACGCGAGCCGCGAGGCCCGTCGCCCCCAGCATCCGGGCCGACATCGCCCCAGGAGAGGATGCCGGTTCGCTGGTCGACATTGATTCGCCACGGGTTGCGGCAGCCCATCACATAGATCTCAGGCAGGCCGACTGAGCCGTCTTTGGGAAACAGGTTGCCGTCAGGAATCGAGTAGGTGCCGTCGGGCTCCGGCTTGATGCGGAGGATCTTGCCGTTGGAGTTCTTCGTGTTGCCGCTGGTCCGCTGGGCATCCCATGGCTCGCGGCCAGGCCGCTGATCAATCGGGGCATAGCCCTGGGAGTCGTCGAAGGGGTTGGTGTTGTCGCCGGTTCCGATGTAGAGCGTGCCGTCGGGGCCAAACTCAAGCGACCCGGCATGGTGGCAGCACTGGAGCCGCTGCTCTTCGTAGGTGAAAAGCACCTTCTCGCTCTCCAGGTCGAGCATGCCGTCGGTGAGCGTAAAGCGGCTGATATGCTGGCCAGAGAAGTCGGGCGGCGAGTACTGCAGGTAGATCCAGCGGTTGGTGGCAAAGCTGGGATCGAGGGCAAGGCCGATCAGCCCGTTCTCCTGTTCGGTGGTGACGGCGAGCTTACCGATCTGCGTGCTCTCGCCCGTGTGTGGATCGATGACCTTGAGCACACCGCCGAGCTCGATCAGGTAGATCTCGCCATCCGGGCCGATGTCGAGCTCCATCGGCTGCACGAGTCCGCTGGCAACCTCGTGCACCTCAAAGCGATCGGCTTCGTAGCCGAGGGCGTCGTTGGATGTGGCCTCGGCTGCCGAGACCATCAGGAGGCCAAGCAGAAGGCAGACCTGGCCCAGCATCGACCGGGCGGACATGTGCGATGGAAGCATTGGATTCCCCTTCCGAAAGAAGCCCCAAGAAACCCCAGGCCCCAAGAAACCTCAGGGAAGTACGTAAACCTTCGAAGATATGCTCAATCACGGCATCGAGCCAGTGTGGCTGCGGGTCTCCGTTATTCTCGGCGGCTTCGAGAAGAGCAGCTGCTGTTCGACTCACGCAGGCCAGTGCTGGGCAATCTTCGCCTTGAGAAAGGCAACGCTCCGGGCCAGCTGATCGATGCCGTCGACGCCATCCTCGATGGAGATCCAGCTGGAGAAGCCCTGGCCGGAGAGCAGGCTGAAGATCGTGTCGTAGTCGTTGAGCCCCTGCCCGATCTCGCCGTGCTTGAGCCGCTTGGCATAGCCCTCAGCACCGCTCTCTTCGCGGCGGAGATCATCGAGCGTGCCCTCGATCAGCGACCGATCGCTGGCGTGCATCGTGACCACCCGCGGCAGCACCCGCCGCAGCAGCTCGAGCGGATCGTCTCCTGCTAAAAACGCATTGGAAGGATCGTAGTTGACACCGAAGTTTGGATGGTCGATCGCGTCGACGAGCTGACAGAAGACCTCCATCTGCTGGGCAAACTCCGGATACTGCCAGAAATCGTCCTTGTAGTGGTTTTCCAGAATCAGGGTGACGCCACGGTCGGCGGCAAAAGGCAGGCAGGCGGTGATCGACTCCGCAGCCAACGCCACGCCTTCGTCGATCGAGAGCTCCGGCCGCCGCTGCCCTGAGAGCACCCGGCAATACTGGCCACCGAGCGTGTGGATCATCTCGATCCATCGCTTCTGCTTGGCGATCTCCGCCTCGCGGAAGGCTTTGCTTGGGTGGGTGAAGTCGGGCGAGCAGCAGAGCATCGGGATGGTCATCCCGCGGTCCTCCACCTGCTCGCGAAACCCTGGCCAGGCAGCCTCATCGGCCATCTCGAGAAAGCCCGCATACCACTCAAGGCCCGCGACCCCGAGCGGCGTAGCGAGCTCGATCCACTCAGCAAGCGTCATGCTCCCATCGCGGCAGAGGGCCTGCATGTAGGCCTTGGGAAAGGCGGCGAGCTGTGGGGCAGGTGTGGTCATCGGTGGCATGGTGCCTCAGGTGGTGGGGGGCGGTGGAACCGTGTCGATCGTCTTTGACGGGTTGCGGCCAATAAAGGGATGCTGCTCGAGATCAACCACCTGGCCGCTGATCGGCCCGCACTCATCGGCCAGCCAGAAGATTGCCGCTGCCGCGATCTCCTCCGGCTGAAGCAGCCTGCCCGCTGGGCAGAACTGCCTGGGCAGATGGCTCGGCCAGTCGTCAGCGAGCCCCTGCATCCGCTTGCGGCGGATCTCATTCTCCGTGAGCACCCAGCCCGGATTGATCTGATTCACCCGCACCCCGTCCTCACGAAACAGCGTGTCGCCGAGGTTGCGAGTCATCGTCATCAGCCCCCCCTTGGAGATCGAGTAGGGCAGCAGGTTCTCCTCGCCGCAGTAGGCATTCACGCTGCCGATGTTGAGCACGCATCCGTGGCTCGCTCGCAGGTGCGACAGGGCCGCCTGGATCAACAGCAACGGCGCAAGCGTGTTGACCGCAAGCGTACGGTGGAATCGCTCGGCATCGGTCGTATGGATGTCGCCGGTGGTGATCACCGCAGCATTGTTGACGAGCCCATCAAGACGGCCGAACGTGTCGATCGCGAGCGACACCAGCCGCCCCGGACAGCCCTCGTTGGTGAGCTCCTCCACATGGCCGACCGCCGTCGGGCCCGTCCGCCCGGCCACCTCCCCGCCGGCCGTGTTGAGCCTCTCGGCGATCTCTGCAACGAGCTCCGCTTCAAGCCCGTGCACCACCACGCGACCTCCTTCAGCCACCACCCGCGCGGCAATCGCGCGACCGATGCCGGTGGCACTGCCGGTCACGAGCACAACCTTCTCTTGAAGCCGCATGCGGGCACTCCTGGGAACGTGGTTCGTCAACGAGAGAAGCGTCTCAGCAGGAGGAGGTTTGCTCAAGTCCTTCTTTGGTGGGTCGCTCGGGGTGAGCCCGGGGCTGCCCCTCCGGACGCTCGCTGCG
>CALCGM010000129.1 GCA_937900985.1 uncultured Planctomycetaceae bacterium
GACATAGACTAAGTCGGCGAGATCGATGAAGCCCACCTGCCGGCCGACCGCCGTCATCCAGTCGCGCCAGGCGTCGTCAAACAACGGGTCGGCGGCGATGGCGGCGATGCCACGGCCATAGTCGAGCCGGTTTCGCGAGAGAGACTCGAATCGGTAGAAGAAGAGGCCCTGCGGCGACGCCTCGTCACTGCGGTAGGTCGCCTCGTTCTCGAGGATCGCGAGGGCGATCCGCATGTCAAAACGCCCCTCCTCGTCTTCTGCCTCAGCGATCACAAACGTCTGAAACGGCGTGAAGTAGTGGGAAAGTCTGGCCATGGCCGTGGAGAGCGTGCCCACGAGCTTCATTTCGCCCACGAGATAGTCGATCGCCATCGGCAGCTTTGTGGTGGCGAGCACTTCCTCGGAGATCTGCTGCAGCGCCTCCTGGGCGGCGACACCTTCGGCCATCCGGCCGGCGAACCCGCGGAAGAAGTGGGCCTGCTCGACGAACTCTTCCCGGTTGAGCATCTTCTCCTCACGACCGTCACGACATGCCGCCGTTGCTGAACCGCCGCAGCGGTGATCCTCTGCGGCCGCTATTCCGGGGGTGTGGGCATCCTATACTGGAAGCGGTGCGGCAGTCCTCGCATTTTCTCCTTTAGCAGCAGCATGGAACCACATGGTCGAGCAGACGGCGCCGGAGCGGTTTTCCTCAGTTGAGGCGGCGATCGATGCCTTTCGGCAGGGAAAGATCGTGATCGTGGTCGATGCCGAAGACCGCGAAAACGAGGGCGACTTCGTCTGTGCGGCCTCGGCGGCCACCACCGAAACGGTCAACTTCATGCTGCGGCATGGCCGTGGACAGGTCTGCATGTCGATCCTGCCCGACGTGGCCAAGCGGCTTGACCTGCCGATGATGGTGGAGACCAACTCCGCACCGCTGGGAACCGCCTTCACGGTGCCGGTGGACCATCGCTCCGCCCGAACCGGCATCACGGCCGGCGAACGGGCGACCGCGATTGCAGCGATTCTCGATCCAGCCAGCACGCCGGCCGACTTTGTGCGGCCGGGCCATCTCTTTCCCCTCGTGGCCAAGGAAGGCGGGGTGCTGCGGCGGGCTGGCCACACCGAGGCGACCGTCGATCTTGGCAGGCTGGCAGGCCTGCAGCCGGCCGGTGTGCTCTGCGAGATCCTTGATGAGACGGGCAACCGGGCTGGGCATGACGATCTCGTGGCGATTGCCAAGCAGCATGGCCTGGAGATGATCTCCATCGAGGAGCTGATCCGCTACCGCCGGGCTCGGGAGAAACTGGTGGAGCGGGTGGCCGAGGCCGACCTGCCGACGAAGTGGGGGCGGTTCCGTGTGATTGCCTATGACGTGAAGTTTGAGGCCCAGCAGCCGATCGTGCTGGCGTTTGGCGATCTCTCGACGTCGACAGCCCCGCTGGTGCGGCTCCACTCCTCCTGCTTCACCGGTGATCTCCTCGACAGCCTGCGATGTGACTGCGGCGACCAGCTCCGCATGGCGATGGAGATGATTGCCCACGAGGGGGCCGGTGTGCTGGTCTATCTGCCGCAGGAGGGCCGAGGGATCGGCCTGGTGGAAAAGATCCGTGCCTACCAGCTGCAGGATCAGGGGCTCGACACGGTTGAGGCCAACCTTGCCCTCGGCTTCAAGGCCGACTCTCGGGATTACGGTGTGGGCATTCAGCTGCTGAAGGATCTTGGCCTGCGGCAGGTGCGGCTGCTGACCAACAACCCCAAGAAAACCGATGCCTTCATCTACGGGGGCTTCGACCTTGAGGTGGTCGATCAGGTGCCGATCGTGCCGCCGTCCAATGAGTTCAACGAGCGGTACCTCGCTACCAAGCGGGAGAAGATGGGCCACCGCTTTCCGCCGCCGGCTGCCTGCCCGCCTCCCGCCAGTCCTTCCTGACGGTGTTTTCTGGCCACCAGTGAGCGAGTGCTCGCCACAGTTGTGTTGACCGCCGGCTTGCAGCGGCGCTACGATCGCTGGTTTGTAGGCGAGCGAGCGACCCTAACGGAGCTTCGGCGTGAGGCAGCGACTCGGACATCAACGACCCGGAACAGGTTTTTCCCCCCGCCAGGCTTTCCTCGTTCGGCCGGTGCTTCCAGGGTTTGCATGGACGATTGCCCTGATGCTGCTGGTCGGCTGCGGCGGCGACCCCGATGCCTTGGAGGAGATGACGGCGGAGTCGGCGCTCGAATCGCAGGGATCCGCGGTGCAGGAGCGGCTGCTTGAGCCGTTTGATCCTCCGCCACTGGATGAGCTGCTCGGGTCGGCGACCTGGATCGATCGGCCTGTCCTGGATCCGTTGGCCGGCCTTCGCGAGGAACAGGCTGGCGAGCCGGTGCTGGCAACGCCCGCCGAAGCCCTGCAGCTGGCCAACGATTCCCCTGAAAACAACGCCACGATTCTCTCGGCCCTCGGCCGGCTTGCAGAGGATGGGCAGGCAGACCTCTCCGCATCGGTCAACCGCCATATCCCGGCCGACATCGGGAGCACCAACCCGATCCTGATCAGTTCGACGTCGGAGTTTGACGTGCTGGGGCTGACGGGTTTCGGCCTGTTTTCCTTCGATCACCGCATGGAGCCGTTTGCCCTGGCCGATGCGGTTGTCAGCTGGCAGACGAGTGCCGACGGCCTGCTCGATAAGGTGGTGCTGCGAGACGACCTGCTGTGGAGCGATGGCGAGCCGATCACGGCCCACGACGTGGCCTTCACCTTTCAGGTGATCATGGATCCTCGCGTGCCGGTGCCGGCGGTCCGCAGCGGCACCGATCAGCTGCGGTGGGTGGAGGCCTATGACGATGCCACGCTCGTCTTCTTCCACAAGGAGCCGTTTGCCACCAATGTCTGGAACATCAACTTTCCGGTCCTGCCCAAGCATGTCTACGAGACGACCTGGGAAGACGACCCCACCCTCAAAGACAGCTCAGCCCACGTCCGGCTCGAGCAGCAGCCGGTCTCGGGGGGGCCTTACGAGATCGTCGAGCGGACGCGGGGCCAGCAGATCGTGCTCAAGCGACGCGACAACTGGCACACCGTCAACGGGGAGCAGGTTCGCGAGAAGCCCTTCTTCGAGGAGATTCGCTTTCGCATCATTGAGGATCCCAACACGTCGCTGCTGGCGCTGAAGGCGGGCGAGATCGATGAGATGATTCTCGTGCCTGAGCAGTGGACAACGCAGACGGCCGGAGCCGACTTTTACGAGCGGAACACGAAGGCCACCGCCCTGGAGTGGGTCAGCTTCCACTTCGGCTGGAACATCAACACGCCCTACTTCTCCGACCGCCGCGTGCGGCGGGCAATGAGCTATGCCTTCGATCACGAACGCATGCTCGAGAAGCTCTGCTACGGGCTCTATGAGCCGGCCACGGGCACCTTCCACAAGACTGCCTGGATGGCCACCAAGAAGAAGCTCGATCCGTATCGCCAAGACCTTGATGCTGCCGAGAATCTTCTCGATGAGGCGGGCTGGATCGACCACGACAACGACGGCATTCGCGATAAGGAGATCAACGGCCGCTTTGTGCCGTTTGAGTTTTCGATTCTCACGAGCAACCAGCCGCTGCGAGTGGCGATCTGCACCCTGCTGCAGGAGAGCCTCGACCGGATTGGGGTGCGGGTGAACGTGCGGCCGGTGGAGGCGACCGTGCTGCAGCAGTTCACGCTGGAGAGAAAGTTTGAGGCCTACTTCGGGGGCTGGGGAACGGGAACCGACCCCGACACCACCGAAAACATCTGGCGGACGGGTGCCGGACGCAACTTTGTCGGCTACTCCAACCCTGAGGTGGATCGGCTCTACGAAGAGGGGCGTCGCGAACTCGACCGGGCGAAGCGGGCCGAGAAGTATGCCCGCATCCAGGAGATCCTCTACGACGATCAGCCCTACACCTGGCTCTACTGGCGAAACAGCTTCTATGGGTTCTCAAAGGATCTGCGGGGCTACGTGTTTAGCCCCCGAGGCCCCTACAACTACTCGCCCGGGTTTAGCAGTCTCTGGAAGCCTGCCGAGGAGTGACCGGCTGGTGAGTGCTATCTGCCTGCCGCGGTGGGTGTCCTGTCGAGAGCGGACGCTATGGTGTCGTATTTGATTCGTCGCATGGCCCTGGCGGTCGTGACGCTGCTGATGATCACGGGGATCGTGTATGGGCTTGCCCGGTCGATGCCCGGCACACCGCTGACGATCGCGATGGGCGAGAGCGATCCCAGCAGGAAGCTCAATCCGGCCGACATCGAGCGAATGAAGAAGGCCTACGGCCTCGATAAGCCCTGGTATTCGGCCTATTTTGTGTGGGCCGGCAACGTCGTTCGCGGCGACCTGGGGCGGTCGATCTCCCGCAAGCAGCCAGTGGCGACGCTGATCGGGGAGCGGATTGGCCCCACGCTCGCGCTCTCTGGCTCGGCCTTGCTGCTGACCTGGCTGGTGTCGATTCCGCTGGGCCTCTACGCGTCGGCACGAAGCGGCGCCGTGGACGAACGCGTGGTCAGCTTCGGGCTCTACGTGCTCTATTCATTTCCCACGTTTGTGGCGGCGCTCTTCCTGCAGATCATCTTTGCAGTCTGGCTGCGAGACACCGCCTGGGAGCTGCCGTTGTTTGGCATGCGAGGCGATGGCATCACCGACGAGACGTCGTGGTTTGCCAGCACGGCCGACATGGCCCGGCATGCGGTCCTGCCGGTGATCTGCCAGTCGTACGTCAGCCTGGCCTGGTACAGCCGGTTTATCCACGCCAACATGCAGGAGGTGGTGCGGCAGGACTACATCCGCACGGCCAAGGCCAAGGGGGCGGGCCCCTGGCGGGTGCTTGTGCATCATGGCTTTCGCAACACGCTCATCCCGCTGGTGACGCTCCTGGGCCTCTCGCTCCCAGCGCTGCTGGGCGGCTCCGTGATCATCGAGCAGATCTTCACCTGGCCGGGGATGGGCCGGCTGTTTTTTGAGAGCATCCGTGAGCGAGACTATCCCACCATCATGGGGCTGACCTTCATGTTTAGCGTGCTCACGCTTGCCGGGCAGCTCGTGGCCGACATGCTCTACGCCTGGGTCGATCCGAGGGTCAGCGTGGAATGACAAGCGACGAGCCAAGCAACGAGAGCCGGCCTCCCCGCCAGCAGGCCGCACGCGGCTTCTGGTCCGAGGCGTGGCAGAGGTTTCGCAGCCGCAAGCTCTCCATGGCCGCGCTCGGCTTTGTGCTGTTTCTCGTGCTCGTGGCCACATTCGCTCCGGCGATCGCCGGCACCAAGCCGGTGATCTGCCGCTACAAGGGCACGATCTACGTTCCCTGCCTGGCCTACTTCGACCGGACGTTTGAGCCGGTGATCTTCGCCAAGGATCGGTTTCGCGGCACGTATCCGGCCAACCTTGCCGAGAAGGATCCCGAGAGCTGGGCGATCTGGCCGCTGGTCTTTCAGGATCCCTACCGCTCGGTCCGCGACAATGAGTGGCCAGGGGAGCCAGCCAATCCGGCCCGCGATCAGGGCACGCCGAGCCGCCGCAATCTCTTCGGCACCGATCAGTATGGTGTGGACGTGTTTGCCAAGATGGTCCACGGCACGACGGTGGCGCTCCTGGTCGGCTTTGTCTCGATGGGCCTTGCGGGCACGATCGGGATCACGATTGGGGCCACGGCCGGCTACTTTGGCGGCTGGGTGGATATGCTTGCCAGCCGGCTGATCGAGGTGGTGATGTGTATTCCCACGCTTGTCTTGATCCTGGCGCTGGTGGCCTTCGTCGACAAGCCATCGATCTGGAAGACGATGGCGATTATTGGGCTGACCGGCTGGACAGGCATCGCCCGGCTGGCGCGGGCGGAGTTTCTTCGGCTGCGGTCGAGTGAGTTTGTGATGGCGGCCCGCGCGGCTGGCGCGGGCCCCCTGCGAATCATGCTGCGGCATATCCTGCCGAATGCCCTCGCCCCGGTGCTCGTGCCGATCACCTTTGGGATTGCCTCGGCGATCCTGATCGAGAGCTCGCTTTCGTTTCTCGGGTTTGGGCCGCCGCCTCCTTCGGTCAGCTGGGGCAGCCTGCTCAACGACGCCCGCAGCAACCTGCAGATGTGGTGGCTGGTCGTCTTCCCGGGCGTGGCGATCTTCCTGACGGTGCTTTCCTACAATCTCGTCGGTGAAGGCCTTCAAGAGGCCACCGACCCCAGGCTTCGCGAGGCCCGCAAGTAAGGGGGCATCGCCCCGAAGCGACGCACACCATGACGCAGCCTTCCAAGACCTTTGTCCTCGACACCAACGTGATCCTTCACGATTCGGGGTGCATCACCAACTTTGAAGAGCACGACATTGCCGTGCCGATCACGGTGCTCGAGGAGCTCGACAAGTTCAAACGCGGCAACGAAGACATCAACTTTCAGGCCCGCGAGTTCCTCCGCCGAATCGATGCCCTCACGGGTGACGTCCTCGCGGAGCGGGGCTGCCCGCTCGGGCCTGGCCTCGGGTCGATACGGGTGATCCTCAGCGGTTCCAGCGATCGCAGGATCCAGGAGGCGTTTCTCCAGAACACACCAGACCATCGGATCCTGGCAACGGCACTCGGGCTGCAGGAGCAGCTCACGCCGCGGACGGTGATCCTCGTGTCGAAAGACACCAACCTGCGGATGAAGGCCAAGTCGCTGGGGCTGACGGCCCAGGACTACACGACCGACAAGGTGGAGAGCTTCGACAAGCTCTACACCGGCAAGCGAGTGGTGGATGATGTGCCTGCTGAGCTGATCAGTCGCTTCTACGAAAGCGGTGGTGCTGTGCCGGCGGTCGACGTGCCGGTGGTGGCCAGCCCGCGGGCCAATGAAAACGTGGTGCTCCGCAACGGCAGCAAGTCGGCCCTGGCAACCTATCGAGCCGACGATGCAAGCTTCGTGCGGGTGGAGAAGACGGGGAGCTACGGGATCATGCCCCGCAACGCCGAGCAGTCGTTTGCCATGGCGGCCCTGCTGAACGATCAGATCAAGCTTGTCACGCTTGCTGGGACGGCAGGCACCGGCAAGACGCTCCTGGCCCTGGCCGCGGCGCTTGAATGCCGTCAGCGGTATCGGCAGATTCTCCTGGCACGGCCCGTGGTGCCGCTTTCCAATCGCGACATCGGCTTTCTGCCAGGAGATGTGGCGGACAAGCTCGACCCCTACATGCAGCCGCTCTACGACAACCTGACGGTGATCCGCCATCAGTTTTCCGAGTCCTCTCCCGAGGCCCAGCGGATTCAGGAGATGCGGGAGTCGGAAAAGCTCCTGGTCACGCCCCTGGCCTACATCCGCGGCCGCAGCCTGCAGAAGATTTTCTTCATCGTCGACGAAGCGCAAAACCTGACGCCGCACGAGATCAAGACGATCATCACCCGCGCCGGCGAAGGAA
>CALCGM010000130.1 GCA_937900985.1 uncultured Planctomycetaceae bacterium
AGCTCCGCAGGGACGCCGCGGAGAAGCGCCGCCGCTGGCGAGTCTGCCGATCACGGGCCAGCCGGACCTGCCATTTCCCGAGGGATTGCGACTGAAGCTCGACCGTCGTCAGCCGGGGATGTTTCTCCATGACGGCTTCGGCCGACAGTTTGGGGGTCTGCTTTCCTACGAAGGCTCGTCGCAGACGCGGAGGCTCGGGATTCAGGCAGTCGTGCTGCCCGGTGCCACCCTGCAGGCCACGATCGTCGGCCGCGTGCTGTTGATCGCATCGGCAAGCGGGACGGCCGCCTTCGAGCTCGACCTTCCCCAGCGTGAAGACGACGACGTCGGCTTGCTGCAACACCGCCGGCTCTGGCATGCCGGGGATGCAGCTGGGGCCTCGAGCCTGATCGGTCAGGGAGGAACGTCGCAGGCACGGACGCGGCTTCCGCACCTTGGTGGAAGCATCCCCTTGGGGACCGCTGTCAGCGAGCCCCGGGCTTCGGGTGGCAGCACGCCACCGAGCATCCGGGGCACAACGATCCTGCCCAATGGGGCCGTGGTTCTGCAGGGCCGCACGCTTGCCATGCATCATCCGATCAGTGGAGAGGTGCTCTGGTCGCGAAGCATGCTTCCGTCGGCAGCCGATATCCTCACCGACACCAGCTGTGTCTGTGTGTGCCCTGCAGAGGGCGGCGCGGCGCGTGTCTACTCGATGCATGATGGCCGCGACGTTGGGCAGTGTGATCTGCCGCCGGTCACCGAGTGGCTGGAAACCTGCGGCCGGCTGGTGCTGGCGATCCAACGCGGCAGGCTCGGGCAGTTCACCGGTGGCACCGTGCATCTGGAACTGATCGATCCACTGTCGCGGGAAACGGTCCGGTTTGGGCCGTTTGCTTCAGAAACCAGGGCCGTGTCGGCCGGCCCTGGCAAGGTGGCCCTGCTGGAGCCGGATGGCCGGCTGACCGTGCTCGACCTGCGGTCGGGAGAGGCTGATTTCGAGGTCACGCTCGAGCGGATGCCTCCCGGCTTCAATCAGCTCGCCATCATGCCCTGGCGGGATCGACTGCTGGTGATCGCCGGCCGTCCTGCGACAGCCGCCGAAAGCGAACAGCATCGTCAGCTCGGCGTGATCACGGGCGTCCGCACTGCGGGGCTCTGGGACGCTGGCCAGCAGAGCACGCCGCTCGTCACGGGCGGCGTGTGGGCCGTCGATCGCGGCACGGGTGACCGGCTCTGGTCTGTGCCGGCGACCGTTTTGCATCACGGCTTTGATCCGGACCAGCCCTCGGAGCTGCCTGTGCTGGTCTTTGCACGTCGCATCAAGTCGCCAGGTTCCACCCGGCAGCCGCAGCTGAGCCTCCTCTGCCTCGATAAACGAACCGGCTGTGAGGTGCTCGTCGATGACCGGATCGCGACCGATCAGCACCTTTTCTACGGCT
Source organism: uncultured Planctomycetaceae bacterium (assembly GCA_937900985.1). Classification (GTDB taxonomy): domain Bacteria; phylum Planctomycetota; class Planctomycetia; order Pirellulales; family UBA1268; genus M30B53. Next base: position 1,422 of record CALCGM010000130.1, read on the forward strand.
GCGAGATCGAGGCCTCACCGCAGAATCACACCGTCACGCTGACCCATGGTGCCCGCGACATCACGCTCACCTTTGGTGGCGAAGCGATGAGCCCCAAGCCGCCCTACCAGGGGCTCTCGCGGCCGCTCAAGCCACCGAGCCTGTCCGATAGAATCGAAGGCTTGTTTGAGCAGGCGCTCGAGGCGTTGCCTTTCTAGTTGTGTGTGTGTTGCTCGCAGGAGATCTCATGGAGCCTCTTTCACCTGTCTCGATGCCGGATGGCACCGCTGCCTCTGGGGGCGGCTGTCCTCGGCCCTGCTCCCGCAGCAGCGGCATGAAGATCCGGCTGGCGCTGGTGGCGTCGCTCCTGGTGAGCATGGCCTGCCCGTTTTCAATGGCGACGGCGGCCGACGATGAGCGTGTCGACGCGGTTGTCCGGCAGGGCCTCGACTGGCTGGTGGCCACGCAGTCGCGTCGCGGCAGCTGGTCGGCCAATGAGTCGCGATATCCGACGGCGATGACGGCGCTGGCGGGCACCGCTCTGCTGATGGAAGGCTCGACCACCACCCAGGGCCGCTATGCCGATGCGATCCGGCAGGCCGTCGACTACCTGGTGAGTCGCTCGCGGCCCAACGGGCTGATCGGTGACCCGACCGGTGACGACCGCTACACCTACGGCCACGGCTTCTCGATGCTCTTTCTTTCGCAGGTGCTCGGCGAGGAGGAAGATGCTCGCCGACGAGACGAGCTCGTTCGCGTGCTGGAGAAGGCGGTGGAGTTTTCCGGGAGGGCCCAGACCGAGGCCGGCGGCTGGGGGTATGTCAGCGCGAAGGATGGCAACGGCTTCGACGAAGGCTCGACGACCATCACTCAGGTGCAGGGGCTCCGCGGCTGCCGCAACGCGGGCATTCCCGTGCCGCGAGAAGTCATCGAGCGGGCAATCGGCTATATCCACGCCTGCACCAACGACGACGGGGGTGTGCAGTACAGCTCGAAGGGAGGCGGGGGCCGCCCTGCGATCACGGCCGCCGCGGTCGCCTGTCTTTTCAACGCGGGCGAGTATGACGACACCCATGTGCCACGGATGCTGCAGTATGCCGACAAACACCTCGGCAATATTGCCAACAATGGCTTTGGGCACTGGCACTACGCCCACTTCTACTACGCCCAGGTGAGGTATCGGGAAGGCGGAGAAACCTGGACCAACTACCTCTCCCAGATCGAAAAGCGGCTCGTCAGCGAGTCTCGTAAAGAGACGACTGGCGTGTCGTGGCCGCAGGGCTACATCGGGCCGGTCTACACCACGTCCACCAATCTCGTGATCCTGCAGCTCGACCGCGGGCTGCTCCCGATCTATCAGCGATAGGCGATCCTCAATCGCGGCTTGTGACCCCACGAAGGGGGCGGGCCGGCAGCGGCTGCTGGCATGCCAGCGGTGATCGGAATAAGGTGGCGACAGATTCAAGCGTTCGCCGGCAGCAGACGGCGACTTTTTTCTCAAAGGACACCCTCATGCAATCTCCGGCTGACTCCTCGGCGAGCTCGCGACTCCACGAGGCACGGAACCGCATCCTCGAGCAGCTTTCGCGGATCATCGTTGGGCAGCATGAGGTGGTTGAAGAACTCCTGATCTGCCTCTTCAGTCGCGGCCATTGCCTGCTCGAAGGGGTGCCGGGGCTGGCGAAAACGCTGATGGTCAGCACCCTGGCACGCTGCCTCGATCTCTCGTTCAGCCGGGTGCAGTTCACGCCCGACCTGATGCCGGCCGACATCACCGGCACGGAGGTGCTTGAGGAAGACAAGGCCAGCGGTGCGCGGCAGCTGCGGTTTCTCGAGGGCCCGCTGTTTGCCAACGTTGTGCTCGCTGACGAGATCAACCGCACGCCTCCCAAGACGCAGGCCGCCCTGCTCGAGGCGATGCAGGAGCGTCAGGTGAGCGTGGGGCGGCAGCGGCACAAGCTGGCCGATCCGTTCTTCGTGCTGGCCACCCAGAATCCGATTGAGCAGGAAGGCACCTACCCGCTGCCGGAAGCGCAGCAGGACCGCTTCATGTTCAAGGTGTTCGTCAAGTATCCCTCGTTTGACGAGGAGTTTGAGATCGCTCGCCGGACCACCGGGAGCCCGACGGACGACGCTCAGCCGGTGCTCTCGGCAGAGGAGATTCTCGACCTGCAGCGGCAGGTTCGCGAAGTGCCGATCAGCGACCACCTGGTGCGGTATGCCCTGGCCATCGTGCGGCAGACACGATCCGGACAGCCCGGTGTGCCCGCCGACATTGCGGATCAGCTGGCCTGGGGCGCCGGCCCGCGGGCCGTGCAGTTTCTTGTGGTGGGGGCGAAGGCGCGGGCGCTGCTCGCTGGCCGCAGCCATGTGATTGCCGAAGACATCCAGACGCTGGCCCTGCCGGTCCTGCGGCACCGCATCGTCGTCGGCTTCGCCGCGGAGAGCGAGGGCGTCACGGCTGACGACATCATCAAGCGGATCCTCGACACCACGCCTGCCCAGGAGGACGAGCTTGTCCACGACGCTCGGTTCCAAACGATTTTTGCCTCCTGAAGCGATCGCTCGCATCGCCCGCCTTGAACTGCGGGCTCGCGTGGTCGTTGAAGGCGTGCTCTCCGGACTCCACAAGAGCCCCTACAAGGGGCAGAGCGTGGAGTTTCTGCAGCATCGTGAATACACCAAAGGCGACGACCTGCGGCGGGTCGACTGGAAGGTGTGGGCGCGGCAGGACCGCTACTACGTGAAGGAGTTTGAAGAGGAGACCAATCTCCGACTGTTTCTGGTCGTCGACGCCTCGCGGAGCATGAACTACTCCCACGGCACCGCCGCCAAGCCCGCGCTTTCGAAGTTTGACTATGCCGCCACGATGGCGGCGAGCCTGGCCTGGCTCGCCCTCTCCCACGGCGATGCCGTGGGCTGCACGACCTTTGACAACGCGGTGCGGGCGAGCCTGCCGCCGCGAACCCGCCGCACCCAGCTCCAAGGGGTGATCGAGATGCTCGAGGCGGACCGCACGGACCAGCCGACAGCATTTCTGCCGGTGTTTCGTCAGCTTGCCGAGACCTTGCCCAAGCGGGGGCTGGTTGTGCTGATCTCCGACATGCTTGGCGACAGCTCTGCCGGCGGTGATCCCGGCGGTGTGGAAAACATTCTTAAGGGCCTGACGATGCTCCGTCGTCGGGGCCACGATGTGGCGCTGCTGCACGTCATGGATTCCGACGAGCTCGACTTCCCCTTTGACGGCCCGACTCGCTTTGAAGGGCTCGAGCTGCCGCAGCACATCGCCTGCAACCCACGGGCCCTGCGGGAAGGCTATCTGCAGGCCGTCGAGGAGTATCTCTCGGCGCTCCGCCGTGGATGCGCGGGCCTGCGGTGCGACTACAGCCTCGTGCGAACCGACCAGCCGGTCGATGCGGCCCTGATCCGTTTTCTTTCTCAGCGGGCCTCGATGGCGGTCTGAGCTGCCACACACGACATGCCAACCTTTGATTTTCCATCGGTGTTGTGGTGGGGGCTGCCGGTCGCGGCAGCGCCGCTGCTGATTCATCTGATCAACCTGCTGCGGCACCGCACGGTCGACTGGTCGGCCATGGAGTTTCTCCTGGCGAGTCAGCGGAAATACCGCACACGGGTGCTCCTGAAGCAGCTGCTGCTGATGGCGATGCGGGTGGCGGCGATTGCGGGCATCGCCCTGGCCCTCGCTCAGCCCCGCTGGCG
>CALCGM010000131.1 GCA_937900985.1 uncultured Planctomycetaceae bacterium
CTGTTTCAGCTGAGTTTTGGCCACCGCGTCGGCGAGATCGACCTCGGCCGCCTGGCCGGCGAGCTGAGCGAGGTGCTTGGCAGTGCCGAGGCTGACGACGGGCTGCCGCGCACCATCTCCGCCCTCGGCCTCTACGGCAACCCGCTGACGAGCCCGGAAGTGGTCACCGACTGGGAACGCCTGATCGAGGCCGCCTCGCTGTTTGGCTGCCAGATTGTGTCGGGCTTTGCAGGCCGCATCCCCGGCCGGCCCGTGCCTGAGTCGCTGCCGCGATTCACGGAGGTGTTTTCACGCTTGGCCGATCGCAGCGAAGACCGCGGCCTGCGGATCGCCTTCGAAAACTGCGAGAAGCGGGGCAGCTGGGCAGCCGGCGACTGGAACATCGCCTTCACACCCCGCGCCTGGGAGCTGATGTTTGAGGCGGTGCCCAGCCCGGTGTTGGGGCTGGAGTGGGAGCCCTGCCATCAGCTGATGATGTTTGCCGATCCGCTGCCGCAGCTGCGGCAGTGGGTGCATCGCATCTGGCACGTGCATGGCAAAGACGCGATGCTGCTGCATGATGTGATTCGAGATCATGGCATCCGCAGCGGCGTGCCCTTCGCCCACCACTGCCTGCCCGGATTCGGCGACACCGACTGGGCCCGCCTGATCGGGATCCTGCGAATGGCTGGCTGGCAGGGATCGATCGACATCGAGGGCTATCACGATCCGGTCTTTGAGGGTCCACTGGAGACGACGGGCCAGGTGGCGGCCCTTGAGCACCTCACCCGCTGTCGGGGCGGTCGTTTCGTGGCGAACCCGCTCTAGCCCTGCCAGGAGAGCAGGCCTGTTTCCCTGAGGAAGGTGCCTGACATGCAGCTGCTCGCAATCACGCTCGGGGAGTGGTGGCTGAGCATGTGGCCTCACCTCACGGCCGCAGCCGTGCTCGTCGTCACGCTGACCGCTTCGACCCACGCCCTGCTCGTGAAACGCGACACGCGGTCGGCGATCGGCTGGGTGGGGCTGATCTGGCTGTCCCCCGTCTTCGGAGCGGTGCTCTACTGGCTCTTTGGCATCAACCGAATCCATTCCCGCGCGAGCCAGCTCAAGGCGGATGCAGTCAAAGTGGCCCGCGAACTGGTCGCCGTCGCTCCCGACGAGGCTCGGCTGACCGCCGTGATTGGCCCTCCCGCCGCGGCTCTGCGATCGCTTGAGACGCTCGTGGGCCGAATCACTGGCCAGCCGCTCGCCGACCACAACCGTCTCGTGCCCCTCGACGGGGGAGACGAGGCCTATCCCGTGATGCTCGACGCGATCGCCTCCGCCAGCCGCAGCATCGCGCTGAGCAGCTACATCTTTGACCGCGATCCCACCGGCATGGAGTTTGTGGCGGCGTTGGCCGCGGCAGTCCGCCGTGGCGTGGAGGTCCGCGTGCTTGTCGATGGAATCGGCTCGAGCTACTCGTTTCCTTCGATCATGCGGTCGCTGGAAAACGCGGGCGTGCGAGCAGACCTCTTTCTCCCCACCAGCGTGCCGTTCTACTTCCCCTACGCAAACCTGCGGAACCATCGCAAGATCCTCGTTGTCGACGGCCGCGTGGGCTTCACCGGCGGGCTCAACATCCGCCATGGCTGCCGACTCTCTGAGAATCCCCGCCATCCCGTTCGCGACCTGCACTTCCGCATCGAGGGCCCCGTCACCGCCCAACTGCTCCAGGTGTTTGTGGAAGACTGGGCCTTTGCCACCGGTGAACGGCTCACCGGCCCGGCCTGGGATGCCGACCTCTCCGCAGCCGTCGATGGCGATGATGGCGTGTTGGCTCGCGGCGTTCGCTACGGCCCCGACGACCCCGACGTTGGCCGCATTCGGCTCGTGCTCGCCGGGGCGTTGGCCGCTGCGCAGCGGTCTGTTCGCGTGATGACGCCCTACTTCCTGCCCGACGACGCGGTCTGCCAGGCGCTCGACGTGGCCGCGATGCGGGGGGTGGAAGTCGACCTCGTGCTGCCGGGGGAAAACAACCTGGCGATGGTCAACTGGGCCTCCACGGCCATGCTCTGGCAGGTGCTCGAACGCGGCTGCCGCGTCTGGAAAACACCACCGCCCTTCGACCACTCCAAGCTGATGGTGGTCGACCGCACCTGGACCTTGCTTGGCAGCGGCAACTGGGATGAACGCAGCATGCGGCTCAACTTCGAGTTCAATGTGGAGGCCTACCATCGCGGGCTCGCCGAGAGGCTCGACGATATGATTGCCGAGAGAATCGCCGTCTCGAGGCCGGTCACGCTTGAGGAAGTCGATGGGCGTCGACTGCCGATGCGACTCCGCGATGGCGTCGCCCGACTGTTTTCGCCGTATCTCTAACGACGCCCACAACCGCGGCCACGGGGCCTGCGGCTTGAGCGGCCCCCTGGCATTCCGTAGATTCCGGTCGACTTTCTTGGGAGTGGGACGATGACTTTTGACAGTTCAGCCGCGGTCTCCGGGCTCCAGGCGATCGGCCGTGAGTTTCATGGCAATCGCTGGTCGCTCGGCACCAGCAGCAACTACAGCGTGGTTGCCTCGCGGGAGCCACTGGAGCTGGTGATCACCGCCAGCGGTAAAGACAAGTCGGCCCTCGGTGACGACGACTTCGTGCGGGT
>CALCGM010000132.1 GCA_937900985.1 uncultured Planctomycetaceae bacterium
CGCTGGGCCTCCGAACGCAGGCGGTTGGCTTCGTCGTCGTCGACAAAGGTGTGGGTGGCATTGTCGAGCGTTACCTGTCGCTCGAGCATCAAGGCCACGTTTGCAGCATGACAGGCGATGTGGGCGTTGCAGGCTGCCTCAACGTTCCCCTTCGGCTTGCCACGCGTTTTCACGCAGTCGAGGAAGTCGCGGACGTGGAAGGTGGCCGGATAGCCGCCGATTTCCTCAACCGAGCGACCGGCCAGCAGCGCCGGCGAAGAGAGCACCATCTTGCCACTGTCGCCCGCCTCCACCCAGCCATCGCTGCCTTCAAACCGCACCGGGCAGGAGCCCAGCGGGATCCAGTCTTTCTCACGAAACACAAGTTCCACGCCATTCTCGTAGCGGCAGACGATCTGCTCATCGGCCGGCGGGTTGTAGACGCTTGGAGGATCGATATCGCCAACCGCCCACTGGCAGAGGTCGACGCAGTGGGAGCCCCACTCAAGCACGCCGCCACCGACAAGGCCGCCCCCCTTCTCGAAGTTGAAGCCGTCGAGCAGAGCGGGGTTGAAGGGTCGCCAGGCCGCAGGCCCGAGATACACGTCCCAGTCGATCACGTTTGGGTCGGGCGCCGTTTCCGCCGGCAGCCAGCCGCTGGTCATCGCCTTCATGCCCGCCGGATGGGCATACACCCGCTGCAGTGTGCCGAGCCTGCCGGTGCGGGCGAGCTCACAAGCAAAGGCGAAGTGCGGCAGGTTCCGCCGCTGTGTGCCCGCCTGAAAAACCACGCCTGTCCGCTGCACCGTGTCGCGGAGCACAAGGCTCTCGCGGATGTTCTTCGTGCAGGGCTTCTCGCAGTACATATCTTTACCGGCCCGGGCGGCCTCGCTGGCCATCGTGCCGTGCCAGTTGGGCCCGGTCGCGATCAAGACGGCGTCGATGTCTTGCCGGTCGAGCAGCTCGCGGTAGTCGCGGTAGGTGTCGCAGCTGCCCTCGCCATACTGCTTCTCAGCTGTTTTCTTGACGGCAGCCCGGCGGTCTTCCTTGATGTCGCAGACGGCCGCAAACTGCACGTCGGGCTGCTCCATAAAGCAGCCGAGGTCGTAGGTGCCGCGCCGCCCGATGCCGATCCCGCCCACGATGATCCGCTCACTCGGTGGCACGGCCCCATCGAGCCCGAGCACCGACGACGGAATGATCATTGGCGCTGCCGCAGCCGTGCTGGCAGCCACGGCCTGCTTGAGAAACGCCCGTCGACCTGGTGCCGGCCGAGCCATTGCGGAGTGTGCCATGAGCCACCGTCTCCCCTTCGCGTGGATCTCCCCTGACGGCCAGCGGCCGCCGAATGCGTTTCGCAGTATATCAGCGGCCTAGGCCAGGATGTCATGCACCACGCGGCCGTAGACATCGGTCAGACGGAAGTCGCGGCCGGCATGGCGGAAGGTCAGCTGCTCATGGTCGAGGCCGAGCAGGTGCAGCAGCGTGGCGTGGAGATCGTGCATGTGCACCCCGTTCTCCACCGGCGCGTAGCCAAACGCGTCGGTTGTTCCGTAGGTCAGTCCGCCTTTCACGCCGCCGCCGGCCATCCACATTGTGAAGCCTTGGGGATGATGGCCGCGGCCGTCACCGTTTTCCGCGGTGGGAGTGCGGCCAAACTCAGCCCCCCAGACCACCAGCGTGTCGTCGAGCAGCCCGCGGCGGGCGAGGTCATCGAGCAGGCCTGCGATCGGCCGGTCGGTCTTGGCTGCCTCGGCGACATGGCCGCTGTGCACCTTCTGATGATGGTCCCAGGTGTAGTCGGTCGACACCTGGATATACCGCACGCCCTGCTCAGCAAGCCTGCGGGCCAGCAGGCACTGCCGGCCAAAGTTGTCGCTCGCCGAGCCGTCGATGCCGTAGAGCGAGAGCGTCTCGGGCGTTTCCTCGGCGAGGCTCATCACCGCCGGCATCGTCGACTGCATGCGGAAGGCCAGCTCGTAGGAGTCGATCAGCCCGTCGATGGTGCGGTCGCTGACGGTCTGCTCGCGGTGGGCTCTGTTGAGCGTCTGAATCAGCTGCAGCTGCTCCTGCTGCATGGCGGCGTCGATCCGCGGGTTGGTTAGATGCGAGACGCTGGCCTTACCAATCGGGATCTCGGCCGAACCGATCGCCGTGCCCTGGTGGATGGCGGGCAGAAAGGCACTGCCATAGTTCTGCACGCCGCCGTGCCCGCGGGGCGGAGAGATGGTCACAAACGCCGGCAGGCTGTCGCTCTCGCAGCCAAGGCCATAGCTCACCCACGCGCCGACGCTCGGCCGCACGAGGTTTGACTGGCCCGTATGGAGCTTGAGCAGCGCCTCGCCATGGGCCGTGCCCTCGGTGTGCAGCGAGCGGACCACACACAGGCGATCGGCATGCCTGGCGGCGAGCTGCGGAAACAGCTCGCTGATCCACACGCCGCTCTCACCATGCTGGGAAAAAGCAAAGGGGCTCGCCATGATCGTGCCGAGCTGCTTCTCGGCCTCAGGCAGGCCGACGTCTTTGCCGGTGAGCTGCTTGCCCGCTTCGCTGGCCAGCCGGGGCTTGGGGTCGAAGAGGTCGACATGGCTCGGCCCACCCCACATGAACAGAAAGATCACCCGCTTCGCCCGCGGCGTGAAGTGTGGAGGTTTGGCAGCGAGCGGCCCAGCCAGCACAGGCGTGTCTGCTGCGGCACCCTCACGGCCGGCCATCGCGGCGAGGGCCAGTGAGCCAAATCCGCAGCCGCTCGCCTTGAGCAGATCGCGTCGGCTGGCGACGGGCATGAACTGGTGGCACCGCATCCGCAAATCCTCGTATTCAACCGTGGGCGGCCTCGCAGCCTACTCGACCATCTGAAATCGGCTCGACGCCATCAGGGCGTGAGCGGCCATGCTCCAGGCCTCACGACGGGCATGCTCCGATCCAGCGACAGCTCGCGACGCCTCTGCCTGATGCAGAAACTGCCGCATCGCTTCGTTTTCCGCTGGCTCGGGAGGCTCCCCGACCACCAGCTCAAACAGCATCGTGACCGCAGTCTCCTGGCCCGCGGGGGTCGCCGCTGCCTCGCATGCCTCCAGCACGCGGCTGGCGGTGGCGGCGGCGGCGTCCATTACCTGCTCGTCGTTGAGCATGTAGAGCCCCTGCGTGGCCACGGTGGTCTGCGGACGCAAGCCGGTGGTTTTGTGCGGATCGGCAAAGTCGAGCGATTGAAACACCTCCGGCAGGTCGTTGCGGATCACCGGCAGATACACGCTGCGGCAGGGGAAATCGGTGCGGCGGCGGTTGGTGTTGCCTCCCACGGCCGTCGCCTGGTCGCCAAGAGAGCCCACCGTTGACTCCATCGGGGCCAGGTCGAGCGTGCCCGCAGCGGCTCGCATCGCGTCCCGCAGGCTTTCCGGATCGAGCCGCCGGCGGTGAGCCCGCCAGAGCAGCGTGTTTTCTGGATCGACCGCGGCCGCTGCATCGTCGTGGCGACTGCTGAGACGGAAGCTTCGGCTGAGCACCACCTGGCGAACCAGGCTCTTGAGCGACCAGTCGGCGGCCACCAGTTCACCAGCGAGGTGCTCGAGCAGCTGCGGATGCGTTGGCGGCTCGCCGGTGCGGCCAAAGTTGTCGACCGTGCGGACAATGCCCCGGCCAATCAGGTGGTGCCAGACGCGGTTGGCGAGCACCCGTGCGGTCAGGGCTCCGCCGCCGCTCTCCACGTCGGTCAGCCAGGCGGCGAGCTGGATCCGGCCGCTTTCGCTCGCCGGGATCTCTGGCGATGCGTCGCTGAGCACCTGCAGGAAGCCCCGCGGCACCTGCTCCCCTTTGCGGTCGGGGTCGCCAGCGATGCGGATGAACTCATCGGCCGGCACATCACGATCAATCGGCGACATCGCCCGCGGAGGAATCGGTGGGGGCGAGGCCAGCTGGCGGCTGACGTCGGCAAGAAACGCCCGCTGCGCCTGGATGCGGGTTTCGACGGCAGCACGCGGATCGCGGGACGCTTCAGCGACTGCATCCGGAACCTCGGCGATGATCGTCGCCAGCGCGTCGGCGGTGTCGCCGCTTTCAACACTGCCGCTGGCCAGCAGGCCGAGCGCCTCCCCGCCTCGCTGCCTCCAGACCTCAAGGCCCGGCCTGAGCGTTCGCCAGTAGTGTTCGTAGGCGTCGTCGACCTCCTCGCCGCCGTCGCCAAGGCCGACGAGCCGCTCCATCACCCGCTGCTCACCGAGCATGTAGCGACGCTCCATCACGTCGGTGCTCGTGAAGATGCCGGCGAGCGCGTGGTAGTCGGCGGTCGGCACCGGATCAAACTTGTGGTCGTGGCAGCGGGCACAGCCGAGCGTCTGCCCGAGAACCGCCCGGCCGACGGTGTCGATCAGCTCATCGGCCACCTCCATCTTCTGCTTCTCAGCAGGGTTGCCGAGGAGCACCTTGGGGCCGATCGTGAGGAAGCCGGCTCCGATCCGCTGGCGGTCTCGCTGCTCGATGGAGTCGAAGGGCAGCAGGTCGCCCGCGAGCTGCACAGCAAGAAAGCGATCGAAGGGCATGTCTGCCGCCACCGCATCGATCACCCAGTTGCGGTATCGCCAGGCCTCGCGGAAGAGGAAGTTCTCATCGAGACCGTTGGAGTCGGCATAGCGGGCCAGATCGAGCCAGTGCCGTCCCCACCGCTCACCAAACTGCCGTGATGCGAGCATCTCGTCGACGAGCCGCTCGTAGGCCGCCTCACTCGGATCCGCCGTGAAGGCGGCAATCTGCTCGCGGCTCGGCGGCAGGCCCGTGAGGGCAAACGACAGCCGTCGCAGCAGTGTCGTCGGGTCGGCCTCGCCCGCTGCCGCCAGGCCCTCAGCCTCCAGCCGGGCCAGCACAAACAGATCGAGTTCGGCCAGCGGCCAGCTGCCTGCAGCGACGCTCGGTGGCTCAGGATTCGCCAGCGGCTGAAATGCCCAGTGCTCGCGGCCGGCCACCGGATCCGAGGGATCGGGGCCGTGCGTGGCTCGCGGCAGCCCGTCTCGTGGATCGGCAGCGCCCTGCCGCACCCACGCCTCCAGCCGCGCGATCTCGTCGGCGGCCAGCTGCCGGTCGGGCGGCATCTGCAGGTCGGGATCGGTGTAGCGGACTGCCCGAATGAGCAGACTCGCCTCCGGATCGCCCGGCACCACCGCCGGACCACGCTCGCCCCCCTGCTGCCAGCCGAGCCGCGAGTCGAGGCCGAGGCCCCCTTCGAGGTCGCCCTCAGCAGCGGAGTGACACGACAGGCACCGCTTCACCAGCAGCGGACGCACATGGGTCTCGAAGTCCGCCGTCGCCTCCGAGAGCTCCGGTGGCTCCTCGGCGGCAGCGAGAGCCGACACCGCAGCAAGCCATATGGCCATGGCCCTGGGCAACAGGAGGGTGAGGAATGTCCGCATGTCGACAGTTTACCGTCCGCGGTCGCCCTGAGCCCATCGTGTTCCGGCCCGGCGGGAGAAGATCTCCCCACAACGAGCCGTCGGCAGCCGCCGCAGATTTGCGACGAGTCCCCCGACGAATCACGATTGTGGTCTGGGTGGCCTCGCTGGCCTCTGGTTTTCTCCCCGTCTCGTAGGTCCTCTCCATGCAGCCGCTGATTGCCGCAGACACGCGGGCGTTGCCGCCCTTCGTCCGTCGACTCCACCCACGCTCGATGGCCGCCGCCTTCGTGGTGTGTGCACTGCTGCTGCCGCAAGCCTCGCTCGGTCAGGAGTCGATCCAGCTCGCCACAGATCCTGCCCTCAGCCCTGACGGCTCCACCCTCGCGTTTGCCTGGCGGGGCGATCTCTGGGCGGTTTCAGCCGAAGGCGGCACCGCCAACCGGCTGACGACAGATCCCGGCCGCGACTCCCAGCCCCACTTTTCGCCTGACGGCAGCCGGCTGGCGTTTGTCAGCGACCGCAGCGGAAGCCCGCAGCTCTATGTGATCTCGGCCACGGGCGGCGCACCGGAGCAGGTCACACACCACAGCGAAGGCTACCGGCTCCACGACTGGTTTCCCGATGGCCAGAGCCTGCTTGCCAGCGGTTCCCGCGACCACCACTGGCGTGGGACCGAGCGGCTGCTGCGGGTGCACCTCGGCCGTCGCACCGCCGACACCCTGCTTGCCGATGCGACGGCGGCCGATGCCTCGCTCGACCGCACGGGAACGCGAGTGCTGTGTGTTCGCGAGGGGGAGCGGTGGTGGCGGAAGGGCTATCAGGGCGAG
>CALCGM010000133.1 GCA_937900985.1 uncultured Planctomycetaceae bacterium
TCAGCAGGCAGCTCAGCAGGGTCGCCGTTGCCGAACCGAGGCGGGCCCCCAGTTCGTTCCGGCCGGCGATCGAGATGCCCGCCATCTGAATCCAGTTGACCAGTGGCGGCTTGTGCACCCGCAGTTCGCGGTTGAAGGTCGGCACCACCCAGTCGCCAGCGTCGAGCATCGCCAGTGAGCAGCCGGCGTTGCGGGTTTCATCGTCGTCGAAGAGCGGAGGGCCCCCGAGATTGACCAGCAGCACCGTCAGCGCAGCGGCAACAACCAGGCCCGCGTCTCGGAGGCTGCCCAGCGAGGTGGCGGCTCGCGTTGCTGGAAAACTGGCGGAAATGGGTGGCACAGGAGGCCCTTGGTGAGCAGAAATCGGTGCTGAGCATGGGTGGAAAATGGGCGGGGAGAGTAGGTTTGCCTGCGGGTTGGGTCAACCCGTGTGGAATTGGCCGCAAACGCGGGAAGCCGGACCTGGTGTGGAGCCCTTCGGGGGGTGGTGCCGCGGCGGTTGACCCTGTGCCGTGGGCGGGTATGTTTCAGGTTTCTCCGGGGGGCTGGGACACCCCGGCACGACCCCATCCAGGAGCCCGCCCTTGGCCGACGACAGCGATCCGCCGGAAGATCAGCAGTCTGGTGGAACGAACGGGCAGAGCGGAGCCGATTCGGCTGGCGGTCGGCTTGTGGAACTGCCCATCGAGCAGGAGCTCAAGGACAGTTACCTGACGTACGCGATGAGCGTGATCGTCAGTCGTGCCCTGCCAGACGTTCGCGATGGCCTCAAGCCGTCGCAGCGACGCATTCTCGTCGCGATGAACGACCTCAACCTCTCGCCGGGCGCCGGGCGGGTGAAGTGCGCGAAGATTTCCGGCGACACCAGCGGCAACTACCACCCGCACGGCGAAAGCGTGATCTACCCCACGCTCGTCCGCATGGCCCAGGAATGGAACATGCGGCATGTGCTCGTGGATAAGCAGGGCAACTTCGGCTCGATCGCCGGTCTGCCCGCCGCCGCCATGCGATACACCGAGGCCCGCCTCTCGCCGATCGCGTCGTTGATGCTCGACGATTTGCAGCTCAACACGGTCGACTATGTGCCGACCTACGATGAGCGAAACACCGAGCCGGTGGTCCTGCCGAGTCGGTTTCCGAATCTGCTCGTCAACGGTGCCGGCGGCATCGCGGTCGGCATGGCGACGAGCATTCCCCCGCACAATCTCGGAGAGGTCTGCCGGGGGCTGGTGCGGCTGATCGACGAGCCGGGCGTTTCGATGGCCGAGCTGCTCGAGATCATCCCCGGCCCTGATTTTCCCACCGGCGGCATCGTGATGGGCCGCGAGGGTCTGCTGCGGGGCTATCTCACCGGCCGCAGCACGATCACGCTGCGAGCCCGAGCCCACGTTGAGGAGTTTGGCAAAAACCGCAACCGCATCGTGGTCACGGAGATTCCGTATCAGCAGACCCGCGATGCGATCGAGGAAAAGATCGCCGAACTCGTCAGCGATGATCGCATCAAGGGGATTTCGGCGATCCGCAACGAGAGCGACCTCAAAGAGCCGGTGCGGCTGGTGCTCGAGCTCAAGCGAGACGCCGATCCTGACGTGGTGCTCAACCAGCTCTACCAGTATTCGACGCTGCAGACGTCGTTTTCGCTGATCTTTCTGGCGCTCGTCGACGGGAAGCCGCGGGTGCTGTCGCTCAAACAGCTGCTCGAAGAGTTTCTCAGGCACCGCACGACGGTCATTCGCCGCCGCACGCAGCACCTGCTGGCCAAGGCCCGCAGCCGCAAGCACACGCTTGAGGGCCTGCTGGTCGCCCTGGCCAACATCGACGAGGTGATTCGCATCATCCGTTCGTCGTCGTCGCAGGCCGAGGCGAAGGAGCGGCTGATGGGGATCAAGGCCCCAGCGGCGCTGCTTGAGCGGGCGCTCGGCAGCGAGGGCTTTGCCGTTTTGCAGGAGGAACGCGGAGTTGAGGAGGAGTATGGTCTTTCGCCGGTTCAGGCGGATGCCGTGCTGCGACTGACCCTCGGCCAGCTGGTCAACCTCGAGCAGGAGCGGCTCTCCGGCGAGCATCGCGAGCTGCTGGGCAAGATCGGCGAGTTCCGCCGGATCCTCTCCAGCGAGGCCAACATCCGGGCGCTGATTCGCGAGGAGCTCGTGGCCCTTGAGGCCAAGCATGCGGATCCTCGGCGGACCGAGATCAGCGGCGAGGTGGCCGACATCCGCGACATGGCGGAGCTGATCACCGAAGCCACGATGGTGGTCACGATCACCAAAGACGGCTACGTCAAGCGGACGCCGGCGGATACCTACCGGGCGCAGAAGCGTGGCGGCAAGGGGCTCAAAGGCGCCAAGAGCGACGGAGACGATCCCGTCGAGCATCTCTTCGTGGCGAGCACCCACGACTGGCTGCTGGTGTTTACGACGCTCGGCAAAGTCTTCTCGATGCGGGTTTTTGAGCTGCCGGAGCTCGCTCGCGATGCCAAGGGCCGGGCCCTGGTCAACCTGCTTGAGTTTGAGCAGGGCGAGCGGGTGGCGGAGTGCCGGGCCGTCTCGGGCTTCGAGGAGAAAGATCAGTTCCTCCTGTTGGCCACCCGCAGTGGAATGGTGAAGAAGACGGCGCTTGAGCAGTATCGCCGTCGCCGCACGAAGGGCCTGATCGCGGTCAAGCTTCGCGAGGGGGATGAGCTGGTCGATGCTGTGGTCACCCGCCCTGGGGATCAGCTCGTGCTGGCCACCGCCAAGGGGATGGCGATTCGCTTCCCCGAGTCGGATGTGCGGCC
>CALCGM010000134.1 GCA_937900985.1 uncultured Planctomycetaceae bacterium
GGCCGCAAAGAGCCCGGGAAAGACATGCTTGCCCGTCGCATCGATGCGAATCGCTCGCTTGGGGATCTTCACATCCTTGCCCACCGCCGCGATGCGGCCTTTGCGAATCAGCACCGTGGCGTCGCTGACCACACCGCCCGAGACGGTGTGCACCGTCGCGTCAGTGATCGCAACCGGCCGCCCGGCAGCCTCGCCCGGCACCTCAGGATGGGCTCCTGCCCGGCCTGCCATCAGACCTGCAGCCAGCACTCCAAGCATCATCAGTCGCAGACCACCAGAGCGGATCATCAGGCTTTCCTTACAAAAAAGTTTCCATGCGTCTCGGGCAGGCAGCTGGCCCACAGCGTGGGAGGGTCGTGTCACTGACCATGCCCATGGTCATGCCCGTGGCAGAACAGGTCTGCCCGCGGCCAGAGGTCGCTCTCGTCGACGGTCGTCTCGCCTTCGGCCGCCATCTCCTCCCCCGAGCCGAGAATCTTCTGCACGAGCGCATTGCGAACCTCGGCATCCCGCCGCCGCAGCTCCCGGTCTTCCTCTGCATCGAAGTAGCAGCGGCCATCGATCCAGGTCTGCTCCACCCGCGAGGTGATCGCCAGCGGATCCCCGCTCCAGACGACCAGGTCGGCATCCTTGCCTGCCTCCACCGAGCCCACGCGGTCGTCGATCCGCAGCTGCTTCGCCGGATTGAGCGTGACAAACTTCAACGCCTCGTGTGGCGCAACGCCGCCATACTTCACCGCCTTGGCCGCCTCCTGATTGAGGTGGCGACCCAGCTCGCGGTCATCGGAGTTGAAGGAAACCACCACGCCAGCGTTGTGCATCAGCGCCCCGGCGTAGGGAATCGCGTCGTAGACCTCGAACTTGTAGGCCCACCAGTCGGCGAAGGCTGAGCCGGTCGCCCCATGCGCGGCCATCGCATCGGCCACCTTGTAGCCCTCGAGGATGTGCTGAAACGAGCCGATCGTGATGTCGAAGTCATCGAGCGTCCGCAACAGGGCGAGGATCTCGTCCTGCCGATAGCTGTGGCAGTGGACCCACCGCGTGCCCTCGATGATCTCCGCGATCGCTTCAAGCTCGAGATCTCGCCTCGGTGGCAGACCGCGGCCGGTCTCCTGCCAGGCGTGCTGCTGCTGGCGGTAGTGCCGGGCCGCCTCAAACGCGTCACGCATGATCTGTTCAACGCCCATCCGCGTCTGGGGATACCGCGTGGTGTAGTCATCGCCCCAGTTGGCCTGTTTGACATTTTCGCCGAGGGCAAACTTGATGCCCTGCGGAGCCCCCGCCAGCTTCATCTCTTCAGGCAGGCAGCCCCAGCGAAGCTTGATCACCTGGTTCTGCCCGCCAATCGGGTTGGCCGAGCCATGCAGGATGTTGGCCGCCGTCACACCGCCAGCGAGCTGCCGGTAGATCGTGACATCGTCGGAGTCGATGAAGTCGCCAATGCGAACCTCAGCGGTGATCGCCTGCGTGCCCTCGTTGACGCCGCCGTCGGTCGCCATGTGGGAGTGGCAGTCGATGATGCCTGGGGTGAGGTGCCGGCCGTCGAGGTCGATCACGACCGCATCCGCCGGTGCCGCGAGGTCGGCCCCCACTGCCTGAATCCTGCCGTCGACCACCAGCACCGACGTCTTTTCAAGGATGCCCTCCTCGCCCGACGTCCAGATCGTGCCGTTGCGAAAGAGCACCGCTGCTGGCTGCGTCGGCGGCTCGGTGCGACCGGCAGCTCCGAGCGGATAGGTGACCGCCTGGCTCGCCATCGCATCGTCGGGCTTCTTTTTCTCTTCGTCGCCGTCTTCGGCCGGCTGCTCGTCGGCGGCGAGCCGCGTGGCGGTGAAGGCGAGCTGCTGGCCATCGCCGAGGGTGAGCTGCCCCTCAAGCTCGCTGTCGTCCTGCTCGTCGGCGATCACGACCGCCGTCAGCCGCACCACGCCGTCGCCGATCAGGCCTTTGCCGGAAAACGCACAGGAAAACTGCCGATTGCGAACGCCGGCCCGCACGAGCTTGGCTGTCGGCTCGTCCTCGTCGCCTGCCTCCGCCGGCCGAACCGTTCCCTTCAGGGCTGTCGGCTTTCCCTCGAGGGTGATCACCAGCGAGGGCCGATCCCCCTCCGGCGTCACCGTCCAGCTGCCCCGCAGGTCGAGCTCCGCCTCCGCCGCCACCTCAAACCGCTCTCCCGCCACCCAGGTCTCCAGCACCTTGGTTGGTGCTGCCAGCAGGTCGCCGTCGGTGACAACGAAACTTGCCAGCTTGTGCGGCTCGAGCGTGCCGAGGTCATCGCTCACGTCCAGCAACGCCGCCGGCGTGGTCGTCATGGCCGCGAGCGCCGCATCAGCAGCCAGCCCACGCGTCACCGCCCGCCGCACGCCGGCCAGGAAGCCACCGGCGTCGTTGAGCCCATGGCTGGAGAGCGCGATCGTCACGCCCGCCTTCGCCAGACGGGCGGGATTCTCGGCCGCCATCTCCCAGTGCAGCAGGTCGTCGAGATCGACGCGGAGGGCGGCTTCGGTCGTGGCCACATTTGGCGGCTTGGGGAAATCGACCGGCAGGATGACGACGCGATTGCAGGCCGCGATCGCCTCGAGCCGTTTGTATTCGTGGCCCGATCCACGGATCACCATGTTGAGCGAAAACTCACGGGCAAACCTGTCGGCCCGCAGCACAAAGAGCTCGTTGGAGGCATCGCAGATGAAGAGCCCCTGCCTGGCCACATGCTCGGCCACTGCCGCCAGGGCGTCGTTGCGCTCGGGCTGCGGCAGCGAGGCGTCGGCTGCCGAAGCCTGCCAGGCCCGTTGATACCAGTCGGCATCGAGAAACGTCTGACGGGCAAGCGCCACAGCGCCCATCGGAGAACTCGGGTAGTCGGAGCGGCCACGGCCCGGCGACACCGTCAGCCGCAGGT
>CALCGM010000135.1 GCA_937900985.1 uncultured Planctomycetaceae bacterium
GGCTCGTCGACTGCCGGGAGTCGAAGCGGCGGTATCGCTACGACCATCTGCTCGGGCGGTTTGCCAGCCACCGCGGGAAGCGAGTGTTTCTTGTGACCGATGCCTCAGGGGAGGAGGGGGTCGCTGCCACCGCGGCGCGGGCGCAGAAGTTTTTCGGGCTGCGGGCCAAGCAGATCGGCGAAATCGAGTGGGAAGGGGAGCTCGTGCCGCTGGCAGGCAACGCCTCGCGGGATGAGGCGCTGGCGCCGGAGGCGAGCGAGCCGGGCACGCTGACCGAGCCCCGCGAGTTCAACCTGATGTTTGAGACGCGAATCGGGGCGCTGGCGAGCGGCGACGACGAAGACCGGGCGTTTCTCAGGCCCGAAACGGCCCAGGGCATTTTCCTCAACTTTAAGAATGTGCTCGACACGTCGCGGGTGCGGGTGCCGTTTGGCATCGCGCAGATCGGCAAGAGTTTCCGCAACGAGATCACGCCGCGAAACTTCACCTTCCGCTCGCGTGAGTTCGAGCAGATGGAGATCGAGTTTTTCTGCAAGCCGAGTGAGTCGGCGGCATGGTATCGCTACTGGCGGGACCGTCGCTGGAAGTGGTATCTCGATCTTGGCCTCACGGAGGGCAAGCTGCAGCTTCGCGAGCACGACGCCGACGAGCTCTCGCACTATTCGGTTGGCACAGCCGACATCGAGTATGCGTTTCCGTTTCTCGCCGAAGGGGAGTTTGGCGAGCTGGAAGGCATTGCCCACCGCGGTGATTTCGATCTCCGCAGCCACATGGAGGGCAAGCTCATCCGGCAGGATGGCGAGCTGGTGGTGGAGAAGGGCGAGGACGGCAAGCCCCGGCATCGCGGGAGCGGCAAAGACCTCAGCTACTTTGATGACATCTCCCGCGAACGCTATGTGCCGCATGTGATCGAGCCGTCTGCCGGAGCCGACAGGGCAGCGCTTGCGTTTCTCTGCGATGCCTACCATGAGGATGAGGTGCCTGATGAGAAGGGCAACCCACGCAGCCGCACGGTGCTCAAACTGCACCCCAGGCTCGCTCCGGTGAAGGCAGCGATTCTGCCGCTGGTGAAGAAGGACGGCATGCCGGAGATGGCGACAGAGCTCTATCGCGAACTCAAGCGGCATATGCCGTGTCAGTACGATGAGAAGGGGTCGGTGGGCCGCCGCTATGCCCGGCAAGACGAGGCTGGCACTCCCTGGTGCCTGACGGTTGATGGGCAGAGCCTGACGGATCGCAGCGTCACCCTCCGCGATCGCGACTCCCTCGAACAGATCCGCGTGCCGCTGGCTGAAGCCGTCGATCTGCTCAGGGAGAAGCTCGCATGAGGCCTGCGGTCGCAACCGTCTGCTCGCTCGATGCGGCGTTGCCGACGATCCTTGAAGACTATGCAGCGGGGCACTGCGACGCCGTTGACCTCTGGCTGGGCCATGCTGAGGCGGCCCTTGATGGTCGTGATGTGTCGCAGCTGAAAGACCTGTTTGCCGCCTCCGGCATCACGCCAGTGGCCGCGAGTTTTCAGGGAGGGCTGCTGACGAGCCAGGGCGACGCGCGGCGGGAACACTGGAGCCACTTCGAGCGGCGGCTTCCGCTGCTTGAGCAGCTGGGCATCCCGGTGCTGGTTGTGGCTGGCGACGCCTTCGGACCGCTGTCCCCGCAGGATCTCTCCCGGCTTTCCATGAGCCTCGCGGAGGCGGGCAAGCGGGCTGCCGATGCGGGCCTCAAACTGGCTCTGGAGTTTGATGCCCGAGCAAGTTTTCCCAACAACCTGCAGTCGGCGATCGCCCTGATTGAAGACGTGGGCCATGCGTCGGTTGGCCTCTGCCTCGACTGGTTTCACTACACCGTGGGCCCGAGCAAGGCCAACGACCTCTGGCTGCTCTCGCCAGAAAACCTGTTTCACGTGCAGCTGTCGGACATTGCCGACGTTCCTCGTGAGATGGCGAGTGACGCCGATCGCATTCTTCCTAGCGAGGGGTCCTCACCGCCAGACCCGCTGCTTGAGCGACTTCGCGAGATTGGCTATGCCGGCAGCGTGGCGGTCGAAACGCACAACCCGCAGCTCTGGCGGGTGCCACCTCGGCAGTTCGGCGAGATTGCCATGACCGCCCTCCGCCGGCTTCTCGGCGACGCGAGCATGGGCTGAGCAGGCCGCCCCTCCCGAGCGAGCCAGCAGCTCAGCTTGCCCGACGAGCATCGCGATGCGTGCTCGCTCGCGGATCGCTGTATTCGTTCATCGCCTGCGCCTCCGCTTCGACGACATCGATGTCGCGGAGCCGACTCTCATGCCCTTTCGGCACAAGCCGGTAGTGCCGCGCCCGCGTGAGCAGGTCGATCAGCTCGACGCACGACTTCTCACGGGTCACCCACAGCGACGGCTCGAGTCGACGAAGATCGACCGAGGCGGAGTAGGTTCGCAGCATCTTCTGCCGACCCTTGGCGTATTCAGGAAAATACGACATCGCCAGGGCGTAGAGGCTGCGGTAGATCGGGTCACGCCAACGAAGGTACGGACCGTTGCTTTTCGAAATCGCCCCCCACGTTCGGCCCCGACGAAAGAGCGCGATCACATGATCGTCATCCCCCGGAGCCGCTCCCATGTCCATCAGCAGCGGTGGACGGCCGGCCATCGTCAGGGCACAGGCCGCCACGACAGCCCCTTCGATGCAGTGGGCCCGCTGCCGGGTGAGCACGCCCTGCACAGACAGCGCTGTCCAGCCATCTTTTTCAAAGTTCATCGGAATCGCGTTGACGAAGTCCTGCACGTCTTCCGGTTGCGGAAGCCTGGCGAGCCGCTCGGCGTGTTCTTCCGAGAGGCCAAGCTTGATACCTCGTGCGATCCGAGCCTTCATGTCACCCCGTAGGTCAGCGAACGGGGAACCGTCATGCCCCCAGCAC
>CALCGM010000136.1 GCA_937900985.1 uncultured Planctomycetaceae bacterium
AAACCCATCTTCTTCAGCACGATGCTCACCTGGGCGGGGGCAACCTTCACGCCCTGCTTTCCCAGTTCAGCCACGATCACGGAAGGCCGGGGCTGCTGGCCACCTTCCTTCAGTTCCTTTGCGAGTTTGCGAACCAGGTCGCTCTTGCTGGGCTCTGCTCCGGCTTTGGGAGCGGCTTTCTTGGTGGCAGCCTTCTTGGCGGCCGGCTTTGTCGCGGGAGTCGACATTGTATTCCTAGCTTTCCTTAGTCTTTCGAGAGTAAAAATCTTTCCACGCACTCGCTCGGGCAGTCAGCCAAGCCAGCACGACGATGCCAACACACCAGGCATGGCAACTATGTGAAGACACTTATGTGAAGACACTGAGCTGGCTTGCAGGCACCTGCTTTGCGAGCACCGATCTCACAGTTCACTCGCACAAACCATCTCATTCGAAGGAACCACGGACCATTAACAAACGTATTCCGTAGGCGCCGTCATCTCCACACCGCCGAAAAGGTTAACACTCTCCAGCGGTTTATTCAACGGCACAGAAGCGGCTTTCTCCGCCGTAACACACCGCCATGGCACTGACGATGTCGTGCAGCGCGTTCGTGGGCAGTGAGCAAGGCCTGCACAAGGAGCCCCCGCGTCGCCCGCAGGCACTGCGGAGATTAGCCGGTGCGGCGCGTGCAGATCACCGCCGTGAGGTCGTCCATCTGCGGAACGCCACGCGTAAACACCGCCACTTCATCGGCAAGCCCTTGCACAACATCTTCAGCCGAGGAATCGCGAAGGCCGCGGATCAACGCCTCCACACGTTCGCTTCCAAAGGCAGTGCCGTCGGCTCTTTCGCATTCGTAAAAGCCGTCGGTGAGCAGAACGAGCATGTCGCCCTCCGCGAGCGTTACACGCACGGCCGGGTCGTAGTCCACTTCGGGCATCAGGCCAAGCGGCAGCCCCTGCGTGGGAAGCTCTTCGAAGCGGTCGTCCGCCCGATGATAGAGGAGGATCGGGCCCTGGCCGGCGCTGAGAAACTCCAGCTCGCCCGATGCGTGCAGCATTCCCACAAAAGCAGTCACGAAACGCCCTTCAGGCATATCGAGGCTGAGCAACCGCTGCACATCGTCGACCGCCCGCTCCAGGCTTTGCCCGCCGAGCAAGGTGGCGCGGCACAGCGCCCGCGCTTCAGTCATGATCAGCGCCGGCCCAATGCCATGGCCGGTTGCATCTGCCACCAAGACCGCGAGAGCCCCGTTGTCGAGCTGCAGGAAGTCGTAAAAGTCGCCGCCTGTTTCATCCGCCGGCCGGTTCCAGCCGGCGATATCAAAGCCCGCAAAGACCGGATTCTCGTGGGGCAGGAGATTCTTCTGAATGGAGCAGGCAATGCTCAGGTCGCGTTCGATCTTCTGCTTCTTCGCATAGTGGCCGAGCAGCTGCTGACGCTGAATGGCCACCCCGGCCTGACTGCCAAGAAAGCCCGCGACCTCTTCGTCGCGGCTATCGAAAGGGCCCGACCTCTTATTAAGCACCTGCAGCACGCCGACGGTCGCGTCGTCGTGGTCGGCGAGCCGAACGGTGAGCATGCTGCGGGTGCGAAAGCCACTCGACTTATCAAAGTCAGGGTTAAACCGCGAATCCGCATAGGCATCGGGCAGATTCACCAGCTGACCTGTGCGGGCCACTTCGCCGGCGATCCCCTTCCCCGCCGGAAACCGAATTTCGGAAATCGGTGAACCCTGGATGCCCGTGGCCACCCGGCTGTAGAGCTCATCAGTCGCCGCGTCGTAGAGAAACACCGTCGCCCGTTCGCTCTCGAGCAGCGAGGTCGCGGCATCGACGATCGCCGAAAGCATTGCATCGAGATCGACCGTCGCGCCCAGCCGACGGGCAACTTCGAGCAGCTTTTCGAGAGCTGCCACGCGGCCGGCCGATTCCGGAGTTGTGTGCGTCATGCCGTCTGCTTCTGCTTTCAGTTGGGGAAATCGATGAGGTCCGCTGGCACCTCACGGGGGTTCTGCTGGCCATCCTTCTCAATCGCCGCGGTCAGCCTGGCCACAACCGCTGGCTGCTCGCTTGCCAGGTCGGTGGTTTCATAGGGATCGTCGTTGATCGCAAAAAGCTGGGGCGGCTTTTTCGGCATCAGCACGAGCTTCCAGGGCCCTGCCAGCACCGCTTCGCCGGCGCGATGCCGAATAAAGATCGGCTTTGGCCGCGGCTGATCTTCGGGCCCCGCAATCGCCTCCCATCGATCCACCCCGTCCCACAGTGGATCCGTCTCTGACGCAAACCCGACAAGCCCTGCAATCGTTGGCAGCCAGTCAACCGCGTGCATCGGGCTCCGGCAGACCCGCGGAGCAAGCACCCCCGGCCAGTTCACAAACCCACACACGCGGATGCCCCCCTCGTAAAGCTGCGCCTTCTGGCCGCGGAGTGGGTCGTTTTCACTGTTGAGCGGGGAGTCGGCCACGTCTCCGATGTAGGCATTCTTGAGCGACTCAATCCCGCCGTTGTCGCTCAAGAAAATCACCAGGGTGTTGTCGCGCTGTCCGCTCGCCTCAAGCGCCTCGACAAACGCCCCGACCTTCGCATCCACCTGCGACACCATCGC
>CALCGM010000137.1 GCA_937900985.1 uncultured Planctomycetaceae bacterium
AAACCGCAGTTTGGTGACGGGCTCTTCGTAGTGAATCTCGACGCCCATCTCGCTGGCGATCTTGGCCATCACCCGCGAGACTTCCCCGCAGCCGCCGATGGGGTGATAGACGCCGTGCTCGTATTCGAGGAATGACAGAATCGAGAACAGGCTCGGGCAGCGAAACGGCGACATGCCGAGATACTTCGACTGAAAGGTGAAGGCGAGCCGCACCCGTTCGTCGGAGAAAAAAGAGCCCAGCTCCGCGTCGAGGCTCTTCCATGGCTTGAGCATCGGCATCAGCCGCACGAGGTCTGGGCTCGCGAGGTCGAGCCAGCTCTCAAAGGGCTGCTGCAAAAACGGCGCAAACCGCTCGAACTTCCGACGGTTGGCCTCCATGAACCGTGTGAAGGAGCCCGCATCGGCTGGCGAGAGCGCTGTGACAGCCTTTTCCATCCGCTCCACGTCGGGCGTGGCGAGCAGGTCGCCACCGGCTCCGAAGGCGATGCGGTATTGCGGGTCGAGCCGCACCATCTCCACTTCGTCTTCCAGCCGGAGGCCACAGGTCTGAAAGATTTCAGCCAGAACCCTCGGGTAGAGGAAGAAGGTGGGGCCGAGATCGAAGCGGAAGCCCTCCGCTGTTTCGATGGTCGATGTCCGACCGCCGGGCGAGGCCTGTCGCTCGAGTACGCGAACCCGCAGGCCCGCGTGAGCCAAAAGCATGGCGGCGGCGAGGCCGCCGGGCCCTGCTCCAATGATGTTGACCGTCTGCGTCATCCGCTCTCCCACACGGAAGCTCGAACCGTCGTGCGTTCGAGTCCGCTGCCGCCGCTGTCTAGCGACCGCCGACACTATAGGGAGGCCACAGGTGTGGTCAAGAAAAACATCATAAAGTGGACTGCGAGCCAAGCTGAGAGCCAGCCGGCCGTCGGGCCCTGCACCCGCAGGCAGCCGCCATGCCGGGCCTGCCTTACGGCACGATGTAGGTGACCGGCACGGTTTCGTAGCCGATGCGACGGCCAAACAGCCCCCGCCTCACCGGCACGGTGGCCACGCCCGGAACCGCATAGCTGGCTGCCACCGTGGGGGTGTAGGCAACGGTGACGGGCACGGCTGCTGTGGAGCTGACCACGCCTGCGGGATAGCCCGTCGGGGCGTAGTAGCTCGTGACAGCAAGTGAACTGGAGGGCACCGCCGCAACGACTGGGCGAGCGACGGTCACCGGCACCGCAGCAGCCGGCGCAAAGCCAGCGACGGGAACCACGGGGGGAGAGAAGGCCGTCACGGCCGCGTAGTTGCCACTCGGAACGTAGCTTGAGACGTACGGACGCGACGTGACGACGGGCTGTGCTGCGACCACCGGGCTGGCCACCGTGACCGGCCGCAAGGTGTCGTAGACGATCATCTGTCCGTCAGCGCGAGCCGCTATCCCGCATCCGATCACCATCACCATCGCCACAAGATGAAGCGTTCGCATTGAGGATGTCCTTTCTCTCGCGACTCTCGGACCTACGGATGAACCGCGGCCCACCGTTCTGCTGCTGAGCGTACGTTCAGAAGCGGCCCTTGGCAATCAGCCGACGGGAGGTCGCGCTGGTGTCCCAGGGGGTGTCCGCTCCGGATGGCCGGCCTGTGCCGTTGAGGGGACCTCTGTCGATCAGGCACGCCATCGCCCAACGATGATACGGCGTTGACGGCATGTTGGTTTTCCGAGGACAACCATTGGCGCCTGCGGGACTCTGTGACGGCCCGCACAGGCGTGGCCTAGGGCGTCGCAGACGGACACGGATGGAAGGGGCGACACCTTGGCTGAACACCCGCAGTCGTCAGCCGGTTCCGCTGCGGAATCGTCGGCGTTTCGAGATCTGCTGGTCGTGCGGATTCTGACGGTTCTCAACGACAATCTGGCCCGGTGGCTGGTGATTGGCCTGGGCAAACACGCTGCCGATCAGGTCGGCAGCTCCCACGCGGCGGTGCTGACCATCGGCACCATCGTCTACGTGTTGCCGTTCATCCTGCTGGCCTGGCTCTCCGGCTGGCTCGGCGACCGGCTCGCCAAGCGAACGGTCGTGGTCGCTGGTAAGTTCGGCGAGATCGGGATCGCCATCGCCACCGCGGCCTTCGCTGCCTGGGGGGCCGGTTCCGGGCCGCTGATCGCTGGCATTCCGCTCGGTCTGTGGCTGCTGATGGGGGCCACCGGCCTGTTTGCCGTGCAGACGACCCTGCTCAATCCCAGCCTGATCGGCACGATTCCCGAGACCGTGCCCGCGGAGCGGCTGGCATCGGCCAATGGGGTGTTTGCCATGGCCTCACTCGCTGCCACGCTCGTCGGCATGGCAGCTGGCAACTGGCTGGCTGATCTCACCTGGGTGCCTGCCGGCGAGGCCCTGGAGCCTGCGGCGGGCTGGCTTGCCACCCTGTCCTTCGCTCGCACGCTGCCCGCAGCCGCCGCGCTGCTGGGGGTGGCTGTTGTGGGCTGGCTGGTGTCGCTGCGGCTGCCGAGCATCCCACCTGCGGATCCCTCAGCCCCACCGCCTTGGAACATCCTCGCCAAGACGTTTGACGACATGCGTCGGCTTGCGACGTCGCCGCAGCTCGCTGGCGCAGCAGCGGGGATCGTCGTGTTTTGGGCCGTGGCGGCGGTGGCCCAGCTGAATGTCGATCAATACGCCGTGGAATCGGGATCGACGACCCAGAGCGAAGTCATTCCCCTGCTGATTTCGCTGGTGAGTGGCATCGGTATCGGCAGCCTGATTGCGGGGAAGTTTTCCAAACGCGGGATTGATGCGGGATCCAAGGTGGATCTCGGCTTTGTGCCCGTCGGTGCTGCCCTGATGGCGATCGCCTGCTTTGCGCTGGCGATCTCGGGAGGCGGCGTTTTTGTTGCAGGATCCCCAACGCTCCGGCTGGTGTTTCCGATCTTCTGGCTGGGCCTTCTCGGTGTTGGCGCCGGCATGTTCGACGTGCCGTTGGAAGCATCGATGCAGGAAAAGAGCCCGCCCGGTCGCCTCGCTGCGGTGCTCGCCTCCACCAACCTGCTCGTGTTTGCGGGCATGTTCCTCGCTTCGCTGGGCTACTACGCCCTGCGGGTGCCCGTGGGGGAGGGCGACCTCGCGCGGCCGCTCTTCTCTGCCAGGGGCGTTTTTGCCCTGTTTGGGATGCTCTCCCTAGGGCAGCTCTTCGTGGCGGTCTACGCAGCCCCGCGGGCCACGCTGCGGATCCTGGTGCGGGGTCTTGTCAACCTTCGCTACCGCTTTGACGTGCGGCGGGACGACCTGGTGCCCGAGCATGGGCCGCTCGTGGTGGTCGCCAACCACATTTCGTGGCTCGACGGCTTTGTGGCGGTGCTGGCCTGCCCTCGCCCCATCCGCATGGTGGTCTTCGGCCCCAACATCCGCGGCCGTTTCCTGCGGATGCTGTCGGATCAGTGGCAGTTCATTCTCTTCGACCCCAGGCCCAAGTCGATCGGCCGAG
>CALCGM010000138.1 GCA_937900985.1 uncultured Planctomycetaceae bacterium
TCGGATCAGTGGCAGTTCATTCTCTTCGACCCCAGGCCCAAGTCGATCGGCCGAGCCATGAAGACGATTCAGGCCGGCCTCGCCGACGGTGACTGCATCGGGATCTTCTGCGAGGGCGGCATCTCGCGGACCGGCCAGATTCTCCCCTTCAAGCGAGGGCTCGACTGGATCTTTCACCGCATCGAAGCCCCGATGACACCGCTCTCCATCGATGGCATGTGGGGCAGCGTGCTCTCCTTCTCCGAAGGCACAAGCCTGCTGAAATGGCCTCGCAGCCTTCGCCGTCGTCGGCTCACGCTCACCTACGGCCCCAGCCTGCCCGCGGGCACTCCTGCAGCTGTCGCCAGGCTCGCCATCCAGGAGGTCGCGGCAACGGCAGTTCGCCGTAGGATGCTCTCCACCCGTCGCGGTTCCCGCGACATCGCTCGCTGGTGCCGGCGTCAGGGCAGCCGCGTTGTTGCGATCAATGCACATGGGCAGCGGCAGGCTGGTCGTGAGCAACAGAGGCAGTGGCAGGCTGATGGCCTGCTCGAGGCGGTGGATCGCGATGGCAGTGGAGGTGTCGACTGGGCCGGCATGGCGGCAACTGCCGAAGCCTTCGACGGAGCCTGCCTGCTTCGTCGCAGCGACTCCCTGCTGAGCACGCTGACAACGAAGCATCCCCTCTCCGGCCCGCTTGGGCAGTTTGCTGGCCCCCTGCTGGGAATCCATGCGATCTGGGCAGAACCGCCCGCGACAGTAGACGCCCTGGAGGCTCAGCTTGCCTGTGGCCCTGCCACGGTGTGGATTGCGGAGCCCAGGCAGCTCGCGATCGCGGCGGCAGGCAAGGTGTCGCTGCCGACGCAGCTGACCGTGGTCGTGGCGGTCCTCTCCGCTGCCTCGGAGCTCCCGGC
Organism: uncultured Planctomycetaceae bacterium; assembly: GCA_937900985.1. Lineage (GTDB taxonomy): Bacteria > Planctomycetota > Planctomycetia > Pirellulales > UBA1268 > M30B53. The sequence goes on from CALCGM010000138.1 coordinate 894, forward strand.
GTTTGAAGAGGCTGCCGCGGCGTTTTTCGAACACTGTGGGATCACCCCCGCTGTCGCCGGCTCCGGCGGTCTGCTCTCGATGAACACGCCTCCGGCCCGAAACGTCGTTGATCATGAACTGACCTTTCAGCCGGGCACGCTCGGCCGCGTGCTCAACGGCAGCGTCGTCTGGCCGACGGCGGGCCTGCGGCGATCTCTCGGGCTTGCCGACTGGGCGGGCATGGAGGCCATCACCGATGACCAGCCGCTCGCCTTGGGGGCAGCCTTCGCCGGGCAGCGAGCCAGCACCGAAGGCCTCATGGCCCTGCCACTTGATGGGCTGACTCTTGAGAACGACGGGTTTGTGAGGCCGGTGTAGTGCTGCTTGCTGGAGTGGGTCGCTCGGGGTGAGCCCGGGCCGATGAGCCGAGCGTTCGCTTCGCCATCCTGGCTTCGCTCACTCGTGCATTCTCGCTTTCGCCCTCCGGGCTGCGCTCGACTGCAAGGCCGGCTCATTCGGCCCGGGCTCACCCCTCGCTGGAGGTTTTAAGGACGGCCTGTTCGCCGCTTCGCGGCGATCTGCGGCCGGGGCTCGGG